>CAMDOP010000023.1 GCA_945903675.1 Crenothrix polyspora | reverse complement strand
GTCGGTTGGCATTCCATTTCCAGCTGTTTATATTACTTTATTAGATCAAAACGATGAGCCAATCACATCCAATTTATCAGGTGAAATTGTAGTAAACAGCCCATGGATGTTTTCAGGTTATCTAGAAAATGATGATTTAAATAAAACTGCATTTTGTCAGTACGGTTTTAGAACGGGTGATGTGGGTTACTTCGATGAGGATAATTATTTATTTATTACCGGACGAGTGAGTGAAACTATCAATCGTGGTGGTGAAAAAATATCTCCTGTAGAAATAGACGAGGCTTTATTAGCTCATATCAATATTATAGAAGCCGTTACTTTTGCCATTACTGATGACGCTTTGGGAGAAGATGTTGTTTGTGCCATAGTCAGCAATGATAAAAACCTGACCACTGAGTTAGTTTATGATTTTATAAAAGAGAGCTTGTCTTCACAAAAAACACCCAGTCAAATCATTATGACTGAATCTATACCTAAAGGCTCTACCGGTAAAATTCAACGTAATCAAATGGCAGGTCATTTTAAAACGTTAATCGTCAAAAATAACAAAGCCACTATTAGGCAACCTAGCTCAACAGCCTCGGAAATTCATCAATCACTAGCTAGTCTATGGGCAAAACTGTTGCCTATAAAGTCCAAAATTAAAGTAGACGAATCTTTTTTTGATTTAGGGGGGGACTCTTTTTTGTTTTTCCAATTAACAGTGTTGGTAGAAAAAGAACTAGGGATCGTATTTCCAGAGTATGCTTTATTACAAGGCCACACCCTAAATGAACAAATAGCTCATCTGCAGTCCATCATCAATGCCCCCTCGAAAACATTTAAAAACCCAACGAACCTGAGTAACAGTGACTTTAAACGCTTACTGAGCTTTGCTCATGGTAAAGAAGAACAGCAGCACCCAGACCATCCGTTCATATTTCCCTATAACGAACATTTATCAGGCATACCCTTATATTTTGTTTCAGCAGGCAAATACTTAGCTGCTCATATTAAAAGCAGACCCACTTATGACTTGCTGTCTGGATTTAATGCTATTAATTTAGATAGCTATAACATGGCGGCTTTAGCTGATTATTATGTAGAGGCATTAATAACATTAAATCCAGCAGGCCCGTATTTATTAGGCGGATATTGTTCTGGAGGCTTATTGGCTTTTGAAATAGCAAAACGCTTATTAGAGCAGAAAAAATCAGTGCCTTTATTGATTATGGTCGACCAAAGTTTACCTTATCGTTATACCGGTAGACTTGCTTTTTTACCTTTTACAGAAAATAAATTGATTGATGAATTAACAAGACTTGAGCATTCTGACATTCTTAAAGATTATTATCCTAGTGGCTGGTCATTAGATAGTATTTCAAGTGAACATTACCCTGAATTATATTATATGTCAGCAATGATTGTTGCCGAACGTATTGAAGCTCGCATACAGCAAAGTTTGGAGCTTAAACAAATCAAAGCATTAGCCATTGATGCTAAGCAGGTTCAAATACAGGGGCAATTACAGCAGCAAGACTTTGAGAACATAGTTTTTAACATTTCTGTTACTAATTCTAGTCCTGTTTTATGGCCTGCAGGACAAGTCTGCATTACTTATCATTGGCTATCTAATTTAGGCCGAGTCATTTTATGGGCTGAAAATAAAATAACTATTAACGAGGCTATTAATCCGGGTGAAAGATATAGCTTAGTGTATATCGTAGAAAAGCTTAAAGAATCAGCTAAGGCGACACTGGTGTTTTCAGCCATAGATAATTTTGGCACTTGGTTTAATGGCAATTGTTCAATAAACATCACTAGAGAAATTACAAGTTACAATTCCCAACCTACTGATTTAGAATCTATTTATTCTCAAGATGCACAAGGGCATTTGACTCAAGCAATACAAGAGTATACGCATTACCTTTTTAGTGATCATGAGAACTCCAGTAATGTTTTGCTTAAACTAGCTAAAGCAGTAAGGCTTGCAAGAGGTGCAAAACAAGCTAATGATATTTATAAACAAGCATTAAGTCAGCACGATTATACTCTTAAAGAAACCGTAAATATTCATCAGGAACTTGCAAGAAATTATGCTTCTTTAGGTGACTTTGAAACATCCGCTTACCATGCTAAGAAGGTATTGAAAATAAATCAGAATGATTATTTGTCCCTATCCTTCATTGGGTTATCTTATGCTCATAAGAAATATTATTCAGCAGCTAATAACATTTTTAAGAAAATTATGAGGGAGTTAAAAGACAATTATCCTGAAGATATTATTTTTAACATCACCAAATTTATTGAGATGATAAGTGTTAGCAATAAAAGCTCAAACTATATTTATACCTTCTGCAAAAAACTCATTAAGCATAATCCTTATAACCTTAAATATTATTATATTCTTGGAACTAACTTACAATCCATAAAAAAATATAAAGAGGCAGAGTTGGTGCTAATATCAGGTATTGCGCTTTATCCCTATGTTTCATTTGGCTATGAAATGTTACATAATATTTATATACAGCAAAAACAATTTAGCAAAGCTATCGTCATGAAATATAAGCTATGTGAACTTAAGCCTTTTTGCATTGAGCAGCATAAACAACTAATCGATTTATTAATACAAGAACAGCGAATAAAAGATGCGGAAGACGCTCAGATTATATTGGATACAATTAGCTTTATAGAGCCATCATGAAACCTATTATTAAGATTTTTATTAGCCTGGCTTTTTATTGGCTAACAACTAATACTATGGCTTTTACAGTGGTTGATATTGCCAATCGTGTTAAAGAATTAGATACCAATAAAGATGGTGGTGTGTCTATGACTGAAGCAGAAGCGGGTAATGCCACACGTATTAAAGATCATTTTGAAAAGCTGGACGCAAATAAAAATGGCGTAGTAACACTAGAAGAAATCAAAGCTTTAAATAAATAATTGCTTATGTCCAAAGCTATCAGCCTAAGACGATAAAGTGTTAGTAAAGTTAATAGAATGTCCTAAGGAACCAAGCGCATCTTATAATCCTCTCTGACATTCGTACCTGACAATGAGGTAGTTGAATACCGAAAGTTGGTAATCTCTGCTAACAAAATAAGTAATCATGTTTTGTGAGTTATAAACAAGTTGGTGGTTTAGGTAAACCTGCCAATTTGCAGGCGTATTTTAAAGGCCCTTCTGGAAACAAACGTAGCAAATAACGGCTATTAGCTTTGTCTTCACCTAAGACTTTCGCGATAGCTTTGGCAAAAACACGTGCATTGGGTAAATGTTTATATTGCAGATAATACTGGCGTATAAAGTTAATAATTTCCCAATGCGCCTCTGTTAAGCTTATGTTATTAAGCTCTGCCAAGTGCTGGGCTACTTGCTCATCCCAATCGCTAGGCCGAATTAAAAAGCCTTGCTCGTTGGTGTCTGGAAGTAAGCTCGTCATGACCATGTTTGTATTAGAGGATTTTTAACGGTCAACTCAACGAAGCCCGCATAGTCTATGGCTTTTATGCCCTTTAGTAATTCGGCTGCACGAATACCCCTAACTTCAAGATCATCGGCTAAGGCATAAAGTTGATGTTGAGCTAATAAGACTGTTAAGGTTTTATTTAATGACCCTTTTTGTAACAGATTTAACACGGCTTTATCAAGAAATAGCAGGTCATCCCCTGCCCCTAAACGCTGGAATATGGCGGTATCTATCGGTGAATGAGCAATAAGATGCAACATATTATTGGCTATCGGATAATTTAAGTCCGACTATGCCGACGATAACAAAGCTAATAGAGATTAATCGAAACCAATCCACTGATTCTTTAAATAAGACTATACCTAATATGGCTACGCCGACTGCGCCCATGCCTGTCCATACGGCATAGGCCGTGCCTAGTGGTAAGGTTTTAAGTGCCCACATTAACAGGCCAAAACTGCCGACCCCAGAGAACGCGGTGATGATACTAGGCCAAAGTTTTGTAAAGCCTTCGTTATATTTCAGACTTAATGCGAAAATTATTTCTACAAATCCTGCTGAAAACAATAGCAACCACGCCATAAGTCTATCCTTTCTTTGTGTATTTAAAGCGCGTATTTTACAATACTCTACACAATAACTTCACACTCAATGTTATAGACTCATGATTCCTACGCAAAGCCGCACTATTATGAGCGTCTCCCAACTTAATCGTGCTACGGGACAATTACTCGGTGAACATTTTTTTAGTGTGTTGGTTGCAGGCGAACTTTCAAATACCACGCAACCTTCATCAGGTCATCTTTATTTTACGCTTAAAGACGCTAATGCTCAGGTGCGCTGTGCGCTCTTTAAAACTCAGCAGCGACGCCTAAGCTTTAAACCAGAAAATGGCAAACAAGTTATAGTTAAAGCCCAAGTAAGTCTTTATGAGCCACGCGGTGACTATCAACTTATCGTTGAGTCTATGGAAGAAGCGGGAGATGGTGTTTTACAACGTGCTTTTGACAGTTTAAAACTAAAGCTGGCACAAGAAGGCTTGTTCGATGCTATTCATAAAAAACAATTGCCTAAGCTACCTCATTGCATAGGTGTAATTACCTCGCCCACAGGTGCGGCTATCCATGACATACTCACCGTTTTAAAAAGGCGGTTTGCAGCGATACCTATCATTATTTATCCAGTGGCGGTACAAGGCGCTAATGCCAGTTTTGATATTGTAGCTGCAATCGAGCATGCCAATGACTTAAAGCACTGTGAGGTGATCATTTTAGGACGAGGCGGCGGCTCTTTAGAAGATCTTTGGGCTTTTAATGAAGAAAGAGTCGCACGTGCTATATTTAATAGCGACATTCCAATCATTTCAGCAGTAGGCCATGAAACCGATGTAACGATTGCTGATTTTGTGGCCGATGTTCGCGGCGCAACGCCTTCGGCGGCAGCAGAACAGGCTAGTCCAGATCAGCAAGAATGGCTAGCCCGTTTTGTGCACTTAGAAATGAGATTAAAGCAACAATGGCAGCGCCAGCTCAGCCAAAAACAACAATCCTTACATTGGCTGAGTCAGCGTTTACAGCAACAACATCCAGGACAAAAATTAGCGAGAAACGCACAGCGCGTTGATGAACTTGAGGCTAGGCTTAATATGGCGATGCAAGCACGACTCGCTAAACACCAAAAACACATGGATATGACGCTGGCTCAATTATGGCAATATAATCCTGCGATAACGATCAAGAACTTTCAGCAAAAACAGCAGTATTTAAGTCGTCGTTTATTAACAGCCACTAAGCACAAATTACAGCGCTTGCAGCTGCGTTTAATAAATAACAGCCAAACCTTGCATGCTGTGAGTCCATTAGCGACGCTGAGTCGAGGTTACGGCTTATCGATACAAGCTAAAACTAAAAACATCATTCGTTCTACTGAACAATTAGCGCTAGGTGAGCTTGTGCAAACGCATTTGGCATCAGGTTGCTTTACTAGCAAAGTGACCTCGCTAGATGAAGCCTCGTTATTTTCTCCAGAACTCAGGAATGAATAAAATAACAATAGAAAATATTTGTACGCGTCCTAACAGCATAGCAAACGTACAGACTGCTTTTTGGAAGTCAGCCAAATTAGCATAATTGCCCGCAGGCCCTACTTCATTTAAGCCTGGACCTGCGTTATTAATACAAGCAATGGTTGCAGACAATGCTGTCATAAAATCCAAGCCACTGAGCAACAGGGTAAACGTCAGGATGACGATACTCATGAAGTATAAAAATATAAAGCCGGTTACCGAGTTGACTATATTATTGCTAATGACGGTATCGCCTATTTTCATAGGTTTAACGGCATAGGGATGTATAAACTTAAACATTTCTAAGCGCGCTTGCTTCATCAAAATAATCGTTCTTATCATCCGAATACCACCACCGGTAGACCCAGATGAAGCAGAAAGACAACTTAGCAGTAACATCCACATAGGCACAAATATCGGCCATTGATTAAAGTCCTGATTGGCAAAGCCACAATCTGTGGCAATAGTTACTAAGTTAAAACTGGCATAACGTAGAGCTGTCATAAAATCTGGATAAGTACCCGCTTGATATAACACGGTTGTCGCTAGCAATATACTTCCCACTATTAATATTAGAAAAGTGGTGGCCTCACGGTCATTAATATAGGGCTTAAGCGATTGCTTACGTAGTGCTATAAAATGTGTAGCAAAATTAATAGCCGCCAACAACTGAAAAACAATCAACACCGTTTCTATAGCAATACTATTGAAAAAAGCTATGCTTTTATCGTGAGTTGAAAAACCACCTAAACTCATGGTTGAAAAAGCATGGCAAATTGCATCAAACCAGCTCATCCCCGCGAAGTGTAGCGCAAACATACAAACCACCGTAATGCCTGCATAAACTATCCATAGGGCTTTGGCGGTTTGCGCAATACGAGGCGGTAAATCTGAGGCTTTAACGGACCCTGGGGTTTCCGCTTTATACAATTGCATACCACCGATACCAAGTATAGGTAATATAGCCACGGCAAAGATAATAATACCCAGTCCAGCAATCCAATTCAATTCATGTCGCCATAAATTAATCGACATCGGCAAGTTATCAATACCACTGAATATGGTGGCACCCGTGGTAGTCAGACCTGAAACCGTTTCAAAATACGCATCAATAAAACTAAGATTAGGCATATAACTCATCAACGGTATCGTACATAATACTGGCGTTAATGACCAAGTGATCGTCACTAATAAAAAACCCGTTTGTCGAGATACCTTCTTAGGAACCCTAAGCGTAGCCAAAAACATAAATGCACCCAGCAACAAGGTGATCCACGTGCCTTCAAAAAAAGCCTGTCTAGCACCGTCTTCAACTATTATTGAGGTTATAAGACAGGTACTCATCAGAACACTAAAGCCCATAGTGACTAAACCGAAGATATGAATAATGGTAAGTATGACATTCATCGTAAATTATTAACTTTAGTTATTGAAAGGTCTTCGTATAAGTCGCATAGCTGGAGTTGTATCTTTATGCTATACGTTGGAAAGTTTGCTCAATATTACTAACCAATTTTTTATCCATGGCAAACATAACCACGTGATCACCATCTTTAAAGACGGTGTCATGATGAATGGCAATCACTTCACTATTCCTAATCAAGGCTCCAATAACAATACCTGCTGGAAAATTAATCGCATCTACTCTACAACCTACCACAAAATTCTCATCACTATTATCATGAGCAATTGCTTCAATCGCTTCTGACGTACCTCCACATAGAGACGTTACTTGAGCGACATCTCCACGACGAACATGCTTTAAAATACTGCCTAAAGTTTCCTGATTGGGTAGCACCGTGACATCAATACCTGTGCCAGGCAATAATTTGCTGTAGGAATTATGATTTAATAAACATATGGTTTTTCGCGCACCTAGACTCTTAGCTAAAGAGGCAGAGATAATATTAACGCCATCATTTTCAGTAATAGCACAGAATAAATCCGTGCTTTCTATAGATTCATCTAGCAATAGAGCTTCATCAGCGCAATCACCTAATAAAACGATAGCCTTGCTAAAATCATTAGCAATCGTATAAGCACGTTTAGGATCTTTTTCAATAATTTTAACGTGATGATTATGCTCTAAAGCTAGCGCTAAGCGCTTACCAACATGACCACCACCAGCAATAATAATACGTTTAAAAGGTGCTTCTAATTTGTTTAGCTCAGCTAATACTTTACGGACTTCATCGCGGGGTGCTACAAAAAAAACTTCGTCTCCGGTTTCGATGATGGCCTCACCGGTGACATACAAATGTTTTCCTTGCCTGAAAATAGCCACGACGCGCGTCTTCCCATCAGACAATCGCTCTTTCAATGACTTTATTTTTTTACCTGTTAAGAAACCATCTGCAACAACCATGACTGAAAATAACCGCACCAATCCACCGGCAAAATCAGATACATGTAAGGCGCCTGGAAATTCAATTAAATTTCGAATAGACTCCATAACAATTTGTTCTGGACTAATCACAATATCTACAGGAATACCGTTGACACCAAATAACTTAGGGTTCTTTAGATAATCGATAGCACGAACTCGTGCAATGGTTTTTGGGCGAGTGTATAGTGCATTGATAATTAAGCAGGCCAACATATTAGTCTCATCACTATCAGTGACAGCTATGACCATATCGGTATTATTGACATCTGCCTGTTCCAAGACCGAAGGATGTGCAGCATTACCAGTAACCGTGGCAATATCAATGCGCTCTTTTAATGCGTCTAGGAGTTCTTGCCTAAAATCAATAACAACAATATCATTTTCTTCACTGGCTAACGCTTGTGCGACCGATGATCCAGTGACACCCGCGCCAAGTATAAGTATTTTCATAATAGTTATAGTAATAATTAATACAATTCACGTCACTGCGCGTAAATTTTATAAGCCATAACCTATAAGCAGGCTATAAACGTTTAGTTAGTGAGACTCTTTATTGTTGTTCAATAATATCAAAGGGCAGCTCATTGATTAACTGACCACTTTCATCAACGACCTTAACAGTCCAGTGATTCTTAGCAGCAAATGCAACTAATTGGTGACTGACTGTACGCCATTTATCATTATTTGAAATGGTGATTTTCTTTCTGTTAATTAACTTATTACCTAACCACCATTCATGAAAAATAACTCGATCTTTCATGTCAGAGACTTCAACAAAATAATAAAGCGGAACTGATTTATTAGTAGGCAACGCTAAGGGAGAGTTTAACTCAGAAACCGGTTCATTATTTTTAATAGCTAGTGTTAACAGCGCTCTAGTTATCGTATTTTTAGACGAGGATTTCGACTTGGATAAAGTAGAGACTTTAGAATCAGTTTTAACGACTTCCGTGGTAGCAACAGATGTTTTCAAGTCTGATTCTTGACCAGTAGATCTCAGCAGGAAAAAAAGAACAAAGACCATCAATAACACACTAACTATAAACACTATCAGTAGACGTTTAATATTCCATACGGTTGTTTTTTGTGAAGTATGATCAGTCTTTGTCGATTTTTTCTCAGAACTTGGGTACTTAACCTTTATTACCAAATTTTTTAGGTCTTCCATTACATCATCCTAGTTATTTAAAATATTAAGTGCGTTCATATAAAACCTTTTATACAACTCGTGCTTAACATAAACACATAATTGCCATGACTAATGATAAAGCTACAGTCTTAGATACATTTATTTTTTGATATACAGGTCTGTAATCGTACCTGTAATCATTTCGGCTGCAAAACCAAAGGTTTCTGCAAGTGTTGGATGTGGATGTATGGTGAGACTGATATCTTCTGCATCTGCACCCATTTCTAAGGCCAATACAGCTGCTGAGATTAATTCACCGGCATTTGGACCTACCATTCCAGCGCCTAGCAATCTACCTGTTTCTTTTTCACACAGTATTTTGGTCAGTCCTTCTTTTCGACCTAAGCACAATGACCGCCCGCTCGCTGCCCAAGGAAAAACCGCCTTGTCATATTCTATATTTTGTAGTTTTGCTTGGTTCTCAGTCAAGCCCATCCAGGTAACTTCAGGATCGGTATAAGCAACAGAAGGAATCGTTAGGGCGTCAAATTCTGACTTTAAACCTGCAATAACTTCAGCAGCTACTTTACCTTCATGTACCGCTTTATGTGCCAACATAGGGTTGCCGACGATATCGCCTATAGCAAAAATATGCGTAACATTAGTGCGTTGCTGTTTATCTACTGCAATAAATCCTTGCTCATCAACATTAATACCAGCTAATTCTGCTGAAATTAACTTGCCATTAGGTCTTCTACCTACCGCAACCAAAACGGCGTCAAACATTTCAGATTCAGGCGCACCTTTTCCCTCAAAAAATACTTTTAAACCTTCTTCGTGTGACTCAATAGAAGTAACACGGGTTTCTAACCAAATCTTGTTATATTGTTTTTTTATACGACGAAATAAGGGCGTAACTAAATCTTTATCACACCCTGGTATGATTTGATCCATCAGCTCAACCACACTAATTTCTGAACCTAAGGCATGATAAGCCGTTGCCATTTCTAAACCGATAATTCCACCGCCAACGACTAAGAGTTTCTTGGGAACTACTTTTAATTCCAAAGCATCGGTAGAATCCCATAGGCGCGGATCATCATGAGGGAAAATTGGAATTTTAGTAGGATGTGAACCAGCAGCAATAATAGCCTGATCAAAACGAATGGTAGTCACGCCTGTTTCAGTTTGTACCGCTAAAGTATCAGGTGAAGTAAATTGACCTGTACCCTGTATCAAGGTGACTTTACGCTGCTTAACTAATCCTGCTAAACCTTCATTTAAGGTTTTAGTAATACCTTCTTTCCAAGCTTTAATTTTAGGCAAATCTAAGCTTGGTTTGCCGTAACTAATGCCATGTGACTCAAACTCATCAACTTCATGAATAATTTGAGCAGCATGTAGCAAAGCTTTAGAAGGAATACATCCAACATTAAGACAGACGCCTCCCAAAACGGGGAATCGTTCAATTAAGACAACTTGTTTACCTAAGTCCGCCGCACGAAATGCCGCGCTATATCCGCCAGGACCACCACCTAATACCAATACTTCCGCGTGTAAAACTGCTTCATTCATGTTAATCGTTCCAGTTAAAGTAATAAACGGCGAATATCACTTAAGTTTTGCTTTAAATGAGCCATAAATTTGGCGCCTTCAGCACCATCAATGACACGATGATCATAAGTTAAGTCTAATGGCAGCATTAAACGTGGCACAAACTCTTTGCCATTCCAAACCGGTTGCATTTTGGCTCTAGTAACACCCAATATGGCAACTTCAGGCGCATTAACGATAGGAGTAAACGCCATACCACCAATGCCGCCTAAACTAGAAATCGTTAAACAGCCACCTTGCATATCTGCAGGCAATAATTTACCCAGACGCGCTTTCTCGCTTTTTTCAGCTAATTCCAGCGCCAACTCGTTAATACTCTTAGTATTTGCATTTCTTAAAACAGGCACCACTAAACCATTTGGCGTATCAACAGCAATACCAATATTAAAATATTTCTTTAGAATTATGCTTTCGCCATCTGCAGACAATGAGGCATTAAAGTTAGGAAACTGTTCCATGGCAGCCACTAATGCTTTAATAATGAACATCAACCCTGTTATTTTTACATCGCCTTTAACTTTTTCAGCATTAAGACTAGTTCGGAAGGCTTCTAAATCTGTAATGTCGGCCTCATCGTGGTATGTCACCATCGGTAAGTTTAACCAGACACGAGTCAGATTTTGACCTGTTAGACGTTTAATTTTGCTGAGCTTGAGTGTTTCTATTTCGCCATAAGGTGTAAAGTCAACAGCAGGTATACTAGGAATGCCTGCACCCGAAGCTACCACACCTTCGGCCATGACTTTTTTGACGAATTTTTTTACATCTTCTTTTAAGATTCTAGCTTTACGGCCACTACCTGTTTTAATTTTAGCGACATCAACACCCAATTCACGAGCAAAAAGACGAACCGAAGGGGAAGCATGAGCTTTTCTTTGAGCAGTATCTAACTCAATGACCTTAACATCAGTAACTGACTTTATCGGTACACTTAGAGTTTCAGGCAGCTTAACAGGGGCGGGTTCTTCAATGTGAACTTCAGGCTCAGGCGCTAAGGGTGCAATAATTTGATCAGCATTAGCGAGTACCGTTGCGACTAAAGTACCTTCAGATACTTTATCACCTGGCTTGATATAAACTTGCTGAATAGTGCCAGTAACACTAGATGGCAAATCCATGCTCGCCTTATCAGTTTCTAGAGTAGCAAGTGTTTGTTCCAAAACAACCACATCACCCGCTTGAATCAATACTTCAACAACATCAATTTCAGCGACATTACCTACATCAGGAACTTTTATTTCAATTAAAACAGTCATGATCGTTCCTTACGTTAAATGAGCCAAGGTGCTTTAGCATCAGGAACTATGCCATATTTCGCAATAGCTACCTCTACTTTAGCAGGATCAAATTGGCCTAAATCAGCTAGACTCTTTAGTGCAGCAATAGTGACATGGTAACGATTCACTTCAAAAAAGCGTCTTAAGTTTTCACGGGTATCTGAACGACCAAAGCCATCGGTACCTAATACTATATAAGGTGCAGTGATTAGGCTACGAATTTGCTCAGCAAAAGCACGAGTATAATCAGTGGCAGCAATAACTGGCCCAACTGCTTTAGCTAAGCAACTGGCCACATGCGATTGTTTTGCAGGTTCTGTAGGATGCAGACGATTCCAACGTTCACAAGTTTGGCCATCACGCGCCAACTCAGTAAAGCTAGGGCAACTCCATAAGTCAGCCTCAACACCCCAATCGTTTTTAAGCAATTCAGCGGCAAATTCAACTTCACGAAAGATAGTGCCAGAACCTAATAACTGAACTCTAGGCGCTTTACTTTTCGCGCCGGCACGGAAACTATACATACCTTTAAGTATATCCAATTCAATGCCCTTAGGCATTGCAGGATGACTGTAATTCTCATTCATGACGGTAATGTAATAGAAAATATCTTCTTGATCTACATACATACGACGTAAACCATCTTGAATAATAACGGCCACCTCGTAAGAATAAGTAGGATCATATGAAACACAATTAGGCACAGTAGCAGCCATTAAATGACTATGTCCATCTTCGTGTTGCAGACCTTCACCATTTAAAGTTGTTCTGCCCGCTGTACCGCCCATTAAAAAACCGCGAGTACGTTGATCAGCAGCCGCCCAAATTAAATCGCCAACTCGTTGGAAACCGAACATGGAATAATAAATAAAGAACGGTATCATAGGCACATTATGAGTCGAATAAGCCGTACCCGCAGCAATCCAATCACATAAGCCACCGGCTTCGTTAATACCTTCCTGTAGCACTTGACCATGCTTATCTTCTTTGTAGAACATCAACTGGTCAGCATCTTGAGGTGTGTATAACTGACCCACTTGTGACCAGATACCCAACTGTCTAAACATACCTTCCATACCGAAGGTTCTGGACTCATCAGGAACTATCGGCACTATACGTTTACCGATATTTTTATCTTTAACCAATATATTAAGTAGGTTAACAAAAGCCATAGTCGTAGAAATTTCGCGTCCTTCACGAGTGGCTTCTAACAAAGATTTAAAATCACTTAGTACAGGCACATCCAAGGCATACGATTTGGCTCTTCTGGAGGGTAAATGTCCGCCTAATTCAGCACGTCGTTGTTGCATGTAAACTAATTCTTTTGAACCTTCTGGAAAGGTTAAATAAGGGAGCTTATGCATATCTTCATCGCTTACTGGCAGTTCATAGCGGTCTCTGAAATGCGTCAACGAGATTTCACTCATTTTTTTCTGCTGATGGGATATATTCTGTGCTTCCCCGGAAGCCCCCATACCATAACCTTTAATGGTTTTAGCCAAAATAACAGTAGGCTGACCTTTATGATTAACAGCAGCATGAAATGCAGCATATGTTTTAGCTGGATCATGACCACCGCGATTTAATTCCCAGATGTCGCGATCAGACCAATCAGCAACCATCGCCTTTAATTCTGGTGAATTAAAAAAATGTTCACGTACATAAGCACCGTCTTTAGCTTTAAAGGTTTGAAAGTCGCCATCGACACAGGCCATCATCCTTGCAGCCAGAACGCCATTTTTATCGCGTGCAAATAAGGCATCCCAACGTTGCCCCCAAACCAGTTTAATAACATTCCAACCAGCACCACGGAACTCACTTTCTAATTCTTGTATGATTTTGCCATTACCACGCACTGGACCATCAAGACGCTGCAGGTTGCAATTGATAACAAATATTAAATTATCTAGTTTTTCACGGCCAGCCATACCAATTGCGCCTAATGATTCAGGCTCATCGGTTTCACCATCACCTAAGAAACTCCAAACTTTACGATTAGAGGTGTCTGCAAAACCACGATCTTGCAAATAACGCATAAAACGGGCTTGGTAAATTGCCATGATGGGCCCTAGCCCCATAGAAACAGTAGGGAACTGCCAGAAGTCTGGCATCAACCATGGATGTGGATACGAAGATAGTCCGTTTCCGTCTACTTCCTGACGGAAATTATCCATTTGTTCTTGAGATAAACGGCCTAACAGAAAAGCACGAGCATAATCACCAGGAGTAAGATGACCTTGTGTAAAAATCAAATCACCCGCATGGTGCTCAGAAGCTGCATGCCAAAAATGGTTGTAACCGACATCGTAGAGTGTAGCTGCAGAAGCAAAACTAGCAATATGTCCGCCAACATTAGTATGTTTATTGGCTCTTAACACCATCATCATGGCATTCCAACGCACATAAGAACGAATTTTTTGCTCTATCGTTGCATCACCAGGAAATTGAGCCTGCCGAGAAACAGGAATAGTATTAAGGTAGGCCGTGTTGGCACTAAAAGGAATGTCGAAACCAGAGTGCCTCGTTGCTGCAACCAGCTGTTCAATCAGAAAGTGAGCTCGTTCACTGCCGTCTTGTTCTAATACCGATTGCAGTGCTTCTATCCACTCTTTAGTTTCTGCCGGATCGATATCATTTTGTCCGGTGATTTCTGATATTAAGCTGTTGTTCATGAGTAATCCTGTTAAGACGGGTTGTGCATGGCTTAAAAAGTATTGTATAAATTTAATACAGACATTTTAACCGTATTAAATTTTCTTTATTAAGCGTTTCTGGCAACTTCTGTCCAGAGTGATCTAGCTAAAGACGCATAGTATATACAAATGAAGCAAGTCAATACACCCGTTTTAGCAATTGTCAGCTTAACTATAGCTAATAAAAAGAGGTTTTCCTCATTTTAGCTACGAGCAAATTTACTATGATTAATACATAACTAAGAAGTGAATAGCTATAAAATCAAACCCTACAAGCCACCTATAAATATTGCTAACTTACTTAATAATCTAACAATTTCAGGCTTAGCTACTCTTTATAATAAATAAGTGTGTAAGCTATTAAGACAGTAAGGACTATAAAAAACTAATGTTAACATGCAGAAACAACTAATTTCCTAATCGACAACTATCTTATTTATTAACCCGTTCTTTGCCTATCATTGAAATAGCCTCTTGCACAGTCGTCATAAACTGGGCAGGAAAAATAATCGTAGAGTTTTTCTCTGTGGCTATTTCTGCCAACGTCTGTAACGTGCGTAGTTGCAGCGCAACAGGATGCAAGGCAATGATATCAGCTGCTTCACCCAACTTCACCGCCGCCTGAAATTCACCCTCTGCTGCTACGATCTTAGCTCGACGTTCACGTTCAGCTTCGGCCTCTTTTGCCATCGCACGCTGCATATTATCAGGCAAAGTAATGTCTTTAATTTCTACAGCTGTTACCTCAGCACCCCAAGGTTCAGTATGAACATCAATAACATTCTTGATTTGTAAATTAATTGCGCTAGTCTGCGACAATAATTGATCTAATGAAAACTGACCCACTACATTGCGGACTGTAGTTTGGCTGATTTGATTAACGGCACTGGTAATATCTTCAATAGCAACAACAGACTTTTGCGGATCAATAATTTTATAGTAAGCAACAGCTGCAATATCAATAGATACATTATCTTTAGTAATAATCTTCTGTGAAGGAATATTCATGGTGATGGTGCGCAAGGTCACCGAAGTCATTTGCTCAAATAACGGTATAAGTATTATTAACCCTGGACTTCGAACGCCAGTTAGTTTACCAAGAAAGAAAATAACACCACGGTCATATTCTTTGACGATCCTCAGCGACATAAACGTTAAGACTATAAAAACGAAACTTACGAAACTCAATAGATTATCTGAAAACATACGCCCCTCATACTTAACTAAAGTTAAACAAAGCCATACACATTGAAATACGAAATATAGTAGCAACTAGCGACATAGTCAAGACAGCAACTTAGCCTATCTAGCTAGCATAAAGCATCCCGAGGCTGCCTTTCTTTCAAGAGTCCAACATCTAAGTGTTGCAACTTGAAAAATATTTATCTGATACACTGTATCTATTAATAGAGATTTAATTTAATTCTAGCCCATGTCCCTTTAAGCATATAATCAATATATTACTTATCTCTATACCATTATATAGATTGATGACTATATGAATAAAGTAAGTCATTTGTAGTTTTGGCCTAATACGCATCATTTTTGGTATTTGCATGATCAGTTTATGAAGGCTTATTATTGAACCTATAGACAAGCATTAATTAATGTTATTACTAGCTCAATTTGCAACAAGCAGAACTCAACAAACTAGAGATTATCAGTAATGACGCCCTGCCCTCCCAAAACTTCCTGTTTAACCTGCCGATTATCAGATTTGTGTTTGCCGTTTGGTTTACAAATTGAAGAAGTTGAAACCTTAGAAATTATAATAAAAAACAAACGCCCTTTACGCTTGGGTGAATTATTATTTATAAAAAATGAAGCCTGTCTTGGTTTGTTTGCAGTTAAATCAGGTTCTTTTAGACGCTTTGTAATTAATGCTGATGGGGAGCAGCAAACCCTGGGCTTTTATTTGCCTGGTGAATTAATAGGCTTGGATGCTTTATTTGCTGGGAATTTTACTTGCTCGGTAGATGCTCTAGAAACCAGTTCAGTGTGTGAATTACCCTTAACTCGACTCAATGAATTATGTGCAAAAATCCCTAACTTGCAATTTCAATTAACTCGGATATTAAGTAAAGAGATTAGCGCTAATCACGAACAAATGTTTCTGCTGAGCAATAATTCAGCCAAAGTAAAAGTAGCTACTTTTTTATTGATGCTATCAAAACGATATGGCGCATTAGGTTATTCGCATACCCATTTTAATTTGAGCATGCCTAGACAGACAATTGCTAGTTTTTTGGGACTCAGTAATGAAACAATTAGTCGCCAATTAACAGCGCTATGCAAAGAAAATATAATTATTGTTAATCAACGGGCCATCCAAATTCATGACTTTAGTTTATTACAAGCCATTATAGACCCCTGTCATAGCCATTAAGTGGTAGTTAATGTTTGTTCTACAGAAACTTATGAGTCGTATAAAATAAATTTACCCTATTCTACCTAATATTTGCGCAGCGCAGAGCAGAGCTGGGATTACAAAAGATGTAACCCAACTCTATATTGAACTTTTTATTGGTTAAATAGCTTTAAAAAGCTATTTAATACTAGTTTGAGATTGAGTAGAAGCTGGTTTACTAGGACCTTTACCTGAATCACAGGCAGTTAAGCTGACGAGGGCGATAACTAACAATAATAAATGGCTAACTGTTTTCATAAGACTTTCCTCATTTAATAATAAAATATAAAACCGCTAGGTTCTAGTCGATTTTGTCCCCCCTTTGTTTGGGTGAAGCTATTCTTACATTTTTATACAAAGTGGCTCTTGATCTAAATCAAGTTATCAGTAGATAATTAATTTACTGACTCATTATTTTTTGCTCGGACAAATTGCTCGCCAAAACAAAGCCCGTCCGTGCCATATGCTAATAAATTCAATCGTTATGCATAAAGCCTAAGCGGTTCCCCTAAAAACTATCATAAATAAATACACACAGACCCTAACGTTTTAAAGTAATATCTATGGCAATTATTGAGTATTGCACGCATGGCAATACCTTAAAACCAATCAACACCTTTTAACCAATCATCTTACAAACGTTAATAGCCATGACTCATCAATCTATACTAGGTTCAGTCATGCTGGACATTGAGGGTTTAACTCTAGCTCCACATGAACATGATAAGCTGCAACACCCTAATACTGGTGCAGTAATTCTTTTTGCGCGCAACTATCAAGACCCCCAACAAGTGACTGAGCTAATTGATAGTATTCGTGCCTCACGGCCTGGCCCACTACTGATTGCAGTTGATCAAGAAGGCGGTAGAGTGCAGCGCTTTCAAAACGGCTTTACGCGTTTCCCGCCCGCAGCTAGTTATGCAATAGCTCCTGAATTAGCAGAACCTGCGGGCTGGTTAATGGCGGCTGAATTATTAGCCGTTGGCGTTGATTTTAGCTTTGCTCCGGTTTTAGACATTGATTGCGGCGTTAGTCAAATTATTGGTGATCGTGCTTTTGCTACCGAAGCAGCATTAGCGACTCAACTCTCTAGTTCTTTCAGAAGAGGTATGAATCGCGCGGGCATGGCCGCCACCGGCAAACATTTTCCTGGCCATGGTGCTATTGCCTTAGATTCACATCTCACGCTACCGATTGACAATCGTGACTTAGACAGCCTGCGTAGCAAAGACTTAATACCTTTTATACAGTTAATTAACGAAGGCTTAGAAGCAGTTATGCCCGCCCATGTGCTTTATGCAAACATTGACCCTAATCCAGCAGGCTTTTCACCCTTTTGGATACAATCCATACTCCGAGAGGAATTAAAGTTTAATGGCGTAGTATTTAGTGACGACTTAAGCATGGAAGGCGCAGCCACAGCTGGAGACTTTCCAGAGCGCGCTAGACGGGCCCAACAAGCTGGTTGTGATATGTTATTAGTTTGCAATAACCCATTAGCAGCTGAACAAGTACTAGAGTCGTTGCCCGTGACTAACGATCCTATTAGAACGCAGCGTCTGATGCGTATGCAAGGTCAAAGAAAGCTAGATAGAACCCAACTATTAAACTCAAATCTATGGCTAGAAACTAATACCCTCATTAAGCAACATCGAGAACGCTATGCTTAAAGAAATTAACGCTGTATTAGCAGATGCCGATTTATTAGTTAATGAACAACAAATAGCCGCTGCCATCACACAAATAGCAGGGCAAATTAATGTCTTGCTCGTTGATAGTAATCCTTTAGTGCTCTGTGTGATGAATGGCGGATTGGTCTTTACTGGCCAATTATTACCACAACTGACCATACCACTTACTTTAGACAGCATTAACGCCAGCCGTTATCATAACCAAATCAGAGGTGGCGCAATTAATTGGGTCAATACGCCACTAACTTCGGTTAAAGGCAGAACCGTATTAATTGTTGATGATATTTTAGACGAAGGCATCACGCTGGCAGCCATTTATGAATATTGCTTAGCCCATGGAGCGACGTCTATTTATAGTGCCGTTTTAGTCAACAAATTACTAGGACACAGCAAACCGATTCACGCTAATTTTATAGGTCTTAACCTTGAAAATCGTTACTTATTCGGGTACGGCATGGATTACAAAGGTTATTTGCGTAATGCACCTGGTATTTATGCCTGCAAAGAACATCTCGAGGAATAGCAATGACCACATTAGCGATTATTGGCGGTAGCGGCCTGAGCCAACTCAAAGAACTTAACATTATTAAATGTGAGCAGCTCAACACACCTTATGGCGCTCCCTCAGCTGAATTTATTACCGGCGAACTTAACCATAATAAAGTTGTCTTTCTCGCCAGACATGGAAATCCTCATACCTTGGCACCTCACAAAATAAATTATCGTGCTAATATTTGGGGTCTTAAGCAATTAGGTGTTGATCGCATCATTGCTGTAGCGGCAGTCGGTGGCATTACTAGCTCCATGGCGCCTGAGCATATCGTTATACCTGATCAAATCATTGATTATAGTCACGGACGGTTACATAGTTTTTTTGATGACAAAAATCATCCGGTTACTCATATTGATTTTACTTACCCTTATCAGCCTAGCTTGCGTAAAGCCTTAATTACAGCGGCCAGTCATGCACAACTATCTATTAGCCCTATCGGTACTTATGGCTGCACTCAAGGGCCAAGACTTGAAACAAGCGCAGAAATTAAACGCATGCAACAAGACGGTTGCGATTTAGTTGGCATGACCGGCATGCCAGAGGCCGCTCTGGCCAAAGAATTAGGTATCGATTATGCTGCCATTGCTGTGGTCGCTAACTGGGCCGCAGGTAAAGGCATAGGTGAAATATCCGTGACTGAGCTAGAGCAACATTTGCGAATAGGCATGATCAAGGTCATTAAGTTGCTTAATGCTTTTATCGCATTGACGTAACGGAAATCATTTTTTTGTA
>CAMDOP010000022.1 GCA_945903675.1 Crenothrix polyspora | reverse complement strand
AGTAAGTTGAGTTTGGCTATGTATTCGTATCATAAGTGCACGGGTTTTGTGAGGTGAAGCTCAGTTTCCATGCACTTATTATATCATTTATTGACTATATAGTTAATACTATCAATAAGTTATTGTTTCTGAGTAAACTCTAATTAAGGTAATTTTAGAGCTAGATAAACTCATAGTTGGTCCATGATTGGTTTAGCTTGATAAGCTGCTAGAAACATAGTCACTGTGCTTTGCACATGCAGTTCTATTTCATAGGCAGTGGGGATGGGGGAAAGTAGTAGCATGGCTTTAACATAAATCTCACCTTTTAACAGACTAAAAAACTGTTCGGTAGCTCTATTAATATCAGTGATGATTAATTGCTTTTGCTGTTGCCATACATTTAATAACTCAGAAAAAGCGTGTTTGACTCGTTGAGGCCCTGCCTCATAAAAAACCTTAACAATTTGTCCATGCTGCAGCACTTCAGACTGCATAATTCTCTGTAGATGTATTGCCTCATCGCTGTAAATAAGTGCAGCAAGACTTCCACCTAGTTGCATCAAGCCCTGTTTAACAGGAAGCTTAGCATAGGCTATAAAGCTTTCTGGCGCAGCCAATTGGTCGCAGCATTGTTCAATGACGATTCTAAATAGTTCGGTTTTACTGGTGAAATGACTATAAATTGTTAACTTTGAAACATCCGCTGTTTTTGCAATAGCCTCAACACTGGTTAACTCATAACCTTGCTTCATAAACAAAGCAGTCGCTGCAGTAAGAATTTTTTCTCGTTTAAGCGCATCTTTGGGGCGCCCGGTAGCTGCGCATGTTTTAGTGGTATCTATAGTCAATGCTTTCATAAACTGTACCGTATAGTTTAGTATCCAGTAGAATGTATCATAGCTGTCGCTATTCACCAATCTTTAAGGCCATTCGCCCTAGAATTATCATAGTTTTCTAAGCTCATGAATTAACTCCACTCATTCGCACAATTTATTCTCCATTGCGAGAGCATATACAAGGCCCATCATGCAGCTTGCTGTATAATTGGCCAAAATTTCTTAACGACTATAATTTATGTATAAACATCCGCTATTTAATCGCGAAAACATGTCTCCCCAAGAGGCTTTAGATATTTTAATTGAAGGTAATCACCGCTTTACCAATAACTTATCGGTAAGTAAGGATTTACTTCAATTGGTCTTGTTGACTAAAGATAAACAGCAACCCTTTACCTCGGTATTAAGCTGTAGTGACTCGCGTGCTCCAGTTGAAATGTTATTTGATCAAGCTTTAGGTGATGTATTTAGTGTGCGCTTAGCTGGCAATATAGCCTCAGATAAAGTTATTGGCAGTCTTGAATTTAGCTCTAAATATTTAGGCAGTAAACTCATCGTTGTCTTGGGACATACTGATTGCGGAGCGGTAAAAGCCGCTTGTGATGATTTTAGAGAAGGCCACATTGGTGAAATTATTAATTTAATTCGCCCAGCCGTGCGTATGGAAAAAACTACCAATGAAAATCGTGATTCTTCAAACCCCGTATTTTTAAATAAGGTCTGTGAGCTTAATGTAACTGTACAAATCAATGAAATCCTGCACAGTAGCGACATTATTCAAGATATGTTAGCCGCTAAACAAATTGGCATGGTGGGTGGTATTTATAATTTGGCTACTGGAGTAGTCAGCTTTTTGCCTGATACTTTGATGTTATAAACACAGCTTTTTTTAAACCAGCAGTACTCGATAGGTAAACATCTTAAATGACTTAGGTAATGATTCGCCCATGACATTTGTTTATCGGCAATTATTATATGAATTAGGGTATTTTAACTTCACCTCAAAAGGCGCTTAACAAAATGAAATTAAAACTAATAGAGCTTGAGGTAGGCGACTTGTATTTAACCAGTGCAAATCAATATCGTGCAGTGTTGGCGATAAAAGGTGAGTTTATGATTTATGTTCCCAGTATAGAAGGGGCAGAACCATTAAACCAAACGTCAACAAAGATGCCATTTGATAATCAGCCCTTTAAGAAATGCCAAATTATTACCTTTGCTAAAAAGGATTATCAAACATTTGAGTTCAATAGTACTGAAGCTATAAAACATAAATTGAATGAATCTCAACTTGAAGAAGCTATTGCACAGTGCAATGCTAAATCAGCGATTGCTACTTTGCTAGCAGAGTAACTATTAACAGTGTTTATCTACGCATGGGTTATTCGGTTTTTTTTCTAATATATTACAAGAAAGTCTATGATTTATAGGATTGCATATAGAAGTTGAATGGCTATTTTTATTATTCTAGCCGCCTAATAGCAACAAACTTATTTTGAACGGTGAGTTCCATTTCAAAATGACCTTGAATTCCGGTTTTTGTTAAATAGCGTTGAATATTACTGGCTGGAAATGAAATGTTGCGTCCATCATCAGCTTTAGCCATGATCGTTTTAGCGACACCTTGATAGAACGCCAAATATTGCTCATAACTTAAGTTCAGATGAAAACGTAGTTGTTGGCTATTATCGGGCATTGTAGTTTGGATTAATGCAGTTGCTAATTAACGATCTGCGATAAATGTTGAGTTGCAAAAAGATGCAACCCAACTGTATTAGAATTTCTGCTAAGACTTACGCTTCTGTTTTTTGCTTTTCCAACAAATAATCTAACCAAAGATTGGATAGTTTTTCTTGTACGGTGTTTTGACGTAAGCGTGCATTTAGATGTGGAAAATCAACCTTATCCAAATCTTGATCTTGGTTGTAGCAAGAATATACAAAGTATTCTTTACCGGTATCCGCATCAACATGTTTACATAAACACTGAGCACAAATGCCTTTCATCATACATTGCATCGGAGAATTGATAGAGCCGATAGCGTGATGGGCTTTGTTTAGATAAGGCTTTAACACATCAAAACGCGCAGATTTTACAGCAGCCATCATACGATCAGAGCCAATAACCACTAAATGATCAACATCAGCCAGTGATATGGGTTGTTCACCTAATTCACCTTTTGCATAAGCAATCATGCATTCTAAGATATTACCGACAAAGCTTTTATCTTGTGGACGCGTCGGTACGATGGCTTGAACGCCCTCCCCTTTATCAACGGACCAAATAATTAGATCGGCTGCAGCTTCTACATCTTCTACTTTAAAGCGGTCTTGAGCATTTTTGTAACCTGCAAAATAGATGACGCGATTACCTGCAGCTCTTAGCGCTTTTCCAATAGAGAACAATACTGCATTACCTAAACCACCGCCTAACAACAAGACAGTTTGATTGCTTGGGATATCAGTAGGTGTCCCTGTTACTCCCATGATGACCAAAGGATCACCCACTTTCCAAGTAGCACATAGTCGTGAAGAGGATCCCATTTCTAAAGCAATCAATGAAATAGTGCCTTTTTCTTTGTCGACTTCAGCACCGGTCAAGGCCAAGCCTTCTGCCGCTAATACTGTACCTTCTACCGTTGGTGCAAAAGCCTCAAAATTTTGTACGCGATAAAATTGTCCAGGGTAGAATTTTTCAGCCGCCAAAGGCGCTTTGACAATGACTTCAATAATGGTGGGCGTTAGTCGATTAATGGCAACAATAGTGGCTTTAAAATCGGCATCTAAGCGGCTAAACATAGCTTGTAATGCAGTATCCCGTTCTGGCTGCTGCTCTGGCTTTAAACTTGCCAATTGTCGCGCAAATAAATTGACGACATAAGGATAGCCATTTTTTGCACTCGCCATCGCCTTGACGACATTACCTGCATAAACAGGATGGTTGTCTCCGTAAAAACTAATAAACTTACCGTCTTTTTGATAGGACGTTAGCGGCGCTGGCTTGCCTAACTTAGACATAGTCTCATCATGCATGGCCACTAATTCTACAGAGTCGGCTGTAAATTCAGGTTCATAGCGTTGAAAGAACCACTTATCCATAACAAAGGTATCAGGATATTCGCTCTGATATATCGTATTCGGTGAAGTCCCTGCTGCAACATATAAACTGCGTAAAGGTACTTTTATTACTTCACCTGAATTTTTCCAGCGTTCATCTTCCAATATTAATTTTTCAAAATCAACGGCATTCAAGTGCCCATATTCATCAGCGTCTGCACTTAAAGGACTCATGCCTTCAGCTAAGGCAATACCTTCTTCTAAAGCTTCACTAATTTCTTCATGATTTTGACGATACGCAGGGGCATCTTTCATGCCTTTACGGTAAAACAAGGTGACACCGCCCCAAGATTCAACCAAGGGTTGAAAATCAGGTAACTCATCTTCAGCTGCTGCACGTTCACGTTCAGCTTGTATAGCTTTACCATGTGCTAAAAATTCATCAAGAATAATAGTTTCTTCTTGGTCATAACGAGCTCGAACGACTTGCTCACCATAAACATTAAGTAATGTTTGGTAGCGATGCAGAACTTTTTCAACTTGTACTGGGTAATATGCCATCAATTCAGTGGCGGTATCGATGGCGGTTAAACCACCACCAATAACACCCGCAGGCAAGCGAACTTGAAGATTTGCCAATGATGAAGCTTTAGCTGCACCTGTTAATTGCAGAGCCATTAAGAAATCAGAGGCTTTGCGTATACCCCGCATCAAGTTATTTTTTAAATCAATAATAGTCGGTTGACCTGCACCTGAGGCGATACAAATATGATCAAAGCCCATCTTCCAAGCATCATCAATTGTAAGTGTGCCACCAAAACGGACACCACCATATGATCTAAAAGCAGCGCGTCGTTGCAAAGTTAGATAAATGACTTTTAAGAAGTTTTTATCCCAACGTACCGTAATACCGTATTCGGCAACACCACCGAATCCTGCCAAAATACGTTGATCTAAATCTTCATACAGATCTTTAAAATCAACTATAGGCAGCGGTAAATTATTAGCATCGCCTGTTAATGAAACAGGTAAAGGTTCTAGCTTTAAGCCGTCAATACCCGCTACCCCAAAACCTTCATTGAGTAAATAATGGCTCATGGTATAACCAGCGGGGCCTAAGCCTACCACTAAGGCATTTTTACCATTGTAGGGCAACATGAAAGGGCGCTTAACGTTCAACGGATTCCAACGTGTCAATAAACTGTATATTTCAAAACCATAAGGCATGAATAACACATCAGTTAAGACATTGGTTTCGATTTGTGGAATGTTGACTGGATCGGTCTTTTGGTAAATACAACCTTTCATGCATTCATTACAAATACGATGTCCAGTGCCTGGGCACATCGGATTATCGATAATAATGATCGCTAAAGCACCGATATTGTCACCGTTACGTTTAACTAGATGCATTTCCGATATTTTTTCATCCAGAGGACAACCAATGGTCGTCACGCCTAAGGGATCTACTTTAAAAGTCTCGGTTTTCTTATTGCGCATGCCTTTAGAGCAAGAGTCCGTATCGCGCTCATGGCAATAGATGCAATGATTGACTTCAGACAATACTTGTCGTTGATTAAAACGTGGATCAGTTAGCTTAAAACCATCACGTCGACGACGATGTTCTCCCATCCAAGCTTTAAACTCACCACGATCTACAATTTCATGTGCGACTAAATTATCGAAGTCACGCTTTTCAGGCAATTTAAAACTTAGCCAATCTGCAACAATATCGTTATCTTGTTGAGCAATAAAGCTCCAACGCTGCACGATATCGATTAAAGCAGCGGCACATTCTGCTGGCTCTGGGATTGCAATAATATCTGCAAACTCAAGCGCCGCTAATTCATGTTCAGAAAGTTTAGTGCGAATGGCAGAAACGAGTTCATCAGCATTTTCATAATCGCTGACTTTACCTTTTGCTATGAGTTTGTAGTGACTAGACAAAGAACCGATCACAGCGCCAACACGGGCAACACGATGCTCTTCGTCATCATCTAAATTAGCTTCAGGAAATGCCGCTTCAATCAATAAATCAAAACGATTAAGAATAGCAGAAATAGGCCAGTCAGTGGTGTCTTGGCCTTTAAAGACCACACCTAACTTTTCAATAACTTCATTCTTAAAAGTAAAAATGCTGTCAATTTCATCCTTGATATTAGTGGCTTGGGTATCATGTTGCTCAGTGACATTGAACAATTTTGCAACAAACTTACCTACATAAGGGCCCATATTGACCAATAAATCGGAAATCTCTTCAGGCTTAAGGTTTACACCCTGGCTTTGACGATAGGCTGAGAACTTATGATAAAGCTCTACATCGTGACGTTTAACAGTAGCATCGAAAACATCTAATAGATCTTTTAGTCGATTGGCATTGTAAAGATCAGCGTATGTGAAATCAGGGATTCCAAGAGTAAGGGTTTGTTGTTGCATCATGCTTAGATTAATTAGCTCGCGTCTAATGTAATCGGTTCGTAAAAACGAATGATTACCAAAGAAAAGGTTACGGAAGAAGTTAATGTCCTACATTGTAAGGAAAATCAATGATTTTTACCACCGATTATCAGGATACTTGTTTACTTAATTGTTACTTATGGTTTTGTTCAATGATTACACTGAAAGCTTATGACTCAATGTTATTACTAACAAATATAGATTGATCCGATAAATCATCACTGTTTTTAAGTGCGTCTACTAGAATGGCATCATTGCCATAGATGTCGGAGTAAAGCACTAGGTCATTATTAGGATCAAAAAACGCTGTGCTATAAAAAAACAACACCGGTATCGATTTCTTTAATACCACTCTTTGTGTTTTAGGCGCAGTCAACGCTATTTGAATTTCTTCCTTGGTCCATTGATCTTTAAGTGCAAATTCGGCTAATCCTTGAGGATTTGCTACGCGAACGCAACCATGACTTAAATCTCTGCGTGACTTAGCAAATAAAGACCGAGAGGGTGTGTCATGTAAATAAACATCATCCTTATTCGGAAACATAAATTTAACTCGACCTAGCGCATTCTTTTTACCTGGGCGCTGCCTAATTCTTAGGTTACCTTGCTTCAATTGTTCGATAGATGAACTATTAAATGTCACTGACTTAGATTCATTAGCGAAAGTAGCGACCAATTCCATATTTTCTTTTTCTAAATATCCAGGATTTTGTTGTAGCTTAGGAAGCAATTCTTTCTTGAAAATATTATAAGGGACATTCCAATAAGGCATAAAATCTATAAAGCGCATTTCAGCCATTAAAACTGGCGTTTGATGATCCAGCGCTTTACCCACCACCACTCTCATACTGGTTATGTTGGCATTATTTTGATCTATATCATCAAAGGCCCATAATTGATAAGCTGGAATATTGACGATTATGTAAGGTCCTGAATTAAATACAGGTAGCCATCGTAATCTTTCCATAGCCAATTCAATTTGCGTCACTCTATCTTTTATTGGCACATTAAGCGCGTCTATGGTGCTTTTACCCATAACACCATCAGCATCTAAACCATGCTCTAGCTGAAACTTTTTAACACCCTTAACAACTTTATCAGTGTATTGAATGGATTTACTATTACTGGCCAATTCTGGCATATCGCCCACAGTAATTAGAAATTGCTGTAATTCTTGCACTTGAGGCAAGCTGTCACCTGGATTGATAGCTTTTTCAGCATGTAATTGTAGCGTTGTTGTTTTTTGAGCCAATAACTTATAAGTGGCTAAGGCCGCTTTAAGTTTTTGATATTGTGGTATTTTTGGTTCAACTAAAGAGGGTAATTGTTTGATAGACCCTGAAGCCAAGCTTGTTGTAATTAACGCAGACAGATCAATGAGCTTTTTTTCTCTAAGCTTAAGATTGTAATTAATGCCTTGTGGACTGACCCTTCCATAATGCAAGTCATGTAAATATCGCAATAAAGACAAGCTAATTGCCGT
This sequence comes from Crenothrix polyspora, assembly GCA_945903675.1. Lineage (GTDB taxonomy): Bacteria > Pseudomonadota > Gammaproteobacteria > Methylococcales > Methylomonadaceae > Methylobacter_C. The sequence continues at coordinate 12,438 of CAMDOP010000022.1, read as the reverse complement.
GTCATATAACGCTATTTTATTATACTCATCAGTAGCTAAGGCTAAGGCAGTCGGAAGCTTTTCGCGTAAGGCATTGCCATCATAATTGGCTGTATTTAAACCGTTGTCTGCCACAGCATCCAATAAATCAATAGCCTGCTGAATGTTTGTTTCTGCTAGGCCATTACCTAACCAAAGTAATTTGTTATCAGATAATTTGTAAAGAGCAGCAAGATCTTCTGCTCGATTTGAAAAATCGGCATGAGCTAAATAAGGATGGGATTTAGCATTTATAACGGCGTTAAGTTCAGTCGCTATTGTTGGTATTTGTTCTTTTTTGCTGGTAAAAACATCTAACACAGATGTTAACGATTCAATGTTTTGAGTCTCAGCCATGACTATTGGCGTTGAAGACAAGAGTATCAACACGCTCATTAAATAAAGGAGGCATCTGCTACTAGTCATTAATTTGAACCTATTCATTGTTTTTCCCAATTTGTAAGCAGCATAGAGAGCAAGCGTGACCAATGAAACTATTAATAACATATAGTTTTAACAAAAAATCTAGTTGAATTAAGAGGGAAACTGAAAAACGAGTCTTAATATAATTATTAAAGGGTGTAAGGCAGTTAAGTGTGCCTTACACCCAGATTAAAATTTTAGGTCTAAAGCGAATCGCTAATTTGTGTTTTATAGAAAGGCCATGTTTTTACATGTAAATGCTTTCTTATTGGTGATTTTATAACCGATACGCAAAGTGCAATAGAGAACAAACACCATACTGCTGCATATTCATTGGGATCAGTCGTCGTAATATCTGAAATAAATGGGCCAATTAGATAATGGAAGCCAACAAAACGCCATGAACCGTACATTAATGGTAGATAAAAAGCGACCAAGATATAGGTGAAAGCATGTAAACCCCAATTGAAGCCAAATAACCATTTAACAGGATCAGACATAATGCCATTTAACGGCATTTGCCAAGCAATATGCCAAGAACCCGAGGTTGAGCATACGCTAGGACCACAAAAGCCTTCCACACCAATATTACAATTACCTGCCCAAGCAAAGGGATACATTTTAATCAGCATAGCAACCGTACCAATTGCACAAATGGTGTAAACCGCTGTACGGATTTTCAGTTTGACACTGACGGGAATGAAATACATAGCCACCATATTAACAAAAAATGGCTGAAACGCGACATGAAGATATCCAAGCAAGGTTAATATTTGATTGCTTGGATTGTCACACAAATCAATATAAACGTAAGTTGCTGCCTGCAATAATTCCATTAAGGCAAAATAAGTTAATGGAATCCAAAGTTCTTTAGATTCACCCTGCTTAAGTGCAACATACGCTGCGGTACTAAGACCTGCGACGGCTAAAACACCCGACGCTTCACCACTCCAACACATAAAACCGCCCTACTCTCTTATAATTTTAAAATACAGCTACTACAAAGTCTGCTTCTTTAAAACCAGAGGTAGCCGTAATGTTTTTGATTGTTCCTGAAGTCAGGCAACAAAGTTTGCTATTGTATTACAATTGTTAAGATTATGAACGCGTGTTGTAAGCAATTTCTTTAATAAACACGATTAAAATAAACCTATAGAACTCCACAACAACGCTTAAATTTTTTGCCACTGCCACAAGTGCAGGCAGCATTCTTACCTTGATTAGTTTGTAAATTGACTGCTCCCATTGATTTAATAACACCATCGAGATAGAACCAGCGCCCATTAGTTTTTGTAAAACGACTAATTTCATTCATGACACATTCAATGTCATCTTGAAGATAAAATGCCTTAAAGGTAACAATACCCTTATTATCGTTTACGCCGCCTTTTTTGTAGTCGACAATGTCTAACCTTAACCAAGTAATATTTTCCCTAGAAAAATCGATAGCCGCTGGGCGCTTTGTAACATCCCAAGTCTCAAGCAAATAAGGCACATTTCGTAATACATAAGCAGCATAACGTGAGCGCATTAAGGATAAGGCAGTTGATGGATAAGACTTATCGGAATGAAATGGCTCGCAGCACTGTTGATATTCAAGGTTAGACCCACAAAGACAGGGTGACGATAAATTCATAGCATTCCCTCTATTTATGATTATAAACTGATGTTACACAGTCATTCAGGGCTTTAACAAAACTAATAAAGAGGTCGCTATCGCGACAATATGTTAATCGGGTTCTCGCACCCGAAGGCGAGATACTTTCTTTTGCTCCGCCAAAAGAAAGTATCCAAAGAAAAGGCGGCTCGATTGCCGCTTCTTCCTACGCTCCTCGGTTTTGTCGGGGGTCGGTAGAGAGGGCTTCCTGCCCTCCTACCGCCTCGCGGCATCCATGCCGCGCCCCTTCGGGCTAATCCCAACAAAACCTGCGGTGCTCGGCGCGGAAAACGAGACTAAAACAACGTTACTTCGTAATGTCAGTTATTAATCCCACTTTTAAATTATGTGAGCTTAAACAATTTAATTGCAGACAAGTCGATCACCTTGCAAGCAAAAAAAAAGGCTTATCAACGATAAGCCTTTTTAATATATGGCGTCCCCAAGGGGGTTCGAACCCCTGTTACCGCCGTGAAAGGGCAGTGTCCTAGGCCGCTAGACGATGGGGACTAAAACTGGTTTAGTCCGGCCTAAAGTTATCTAAGTTAAGATAACCGCAAACTACTTGTAAAACTAAAGCGCCAAATTGTGGCGTCCCCAAGGGGGTTCGAACCCCTGTTACCGCCGTGAAAGGGCAGTGTCCTAGGCCGCTAGACGATGGGGACTAGCAATTTACTTCTTCTTGCTGGTGGAGCTAAGCGGAATCGAACCGCTGACCTCTTGCATGCCATGCAAGCGCTCTACCAATTGAGCTATAGCCCCTCTATGTAAGAACGGGCATTCTACAGGAAAAGCCGAAAAAGGCCAACCCTAATTTAATGTTTTTATATAACTAATGGCTCTTTCTAGCCTAGCTAAGGTCTTTTCTTGCCCTAGCAACTCTACAGTTATATCGATTGCAGGGGAAACTGCACAGCCACAAACAGCAACACGTAAAGGCTGAGCTACTTTGCCCATATTAAGCGTCATTGATTCCGCTAAATTAACAATAACGTCATGAATAGACTCAGCATTCCAGTCTGTTACAGCAATCAATCGCTCATGTAAGCTAGACAAGACGTGTTCAGTCCCAGCGGTAAAATTCTTTTTTACCGCCTTTTCATCATAGCTTTCGAATTCTTTATAAAAATAAACACTGGCAGCCGCCATCTCAACTAAAGTTTTACTGCGCTCTCTTTGTATCTTAACTACATCAACTAAGGCAGGGCCAGTAGCCAGATCAAGTCCCAATTGCCCCATATGCCAACTTAAATGTCTAGCCACATGCTCAGGTTCCGCATTCATAATATAGTGATGATTAAGCCACAATAACTTTTCCATGTTAAACGTAGACGCAGAGACATTAACATCAGCCAATTCGAAATACTCAACAATCTCATCCAAAGAAAATATTTCTTGATCACCATGAGACCAACCAAGTCGCACCAAGTAATTTAATAAAGCTTCTGGTAAATAACCCTCATCACGAAACTGCATTACACTGACCGCACCATGTCGCTTTGATAAGCGTGCGCCATCAGCACCTAAAATCATCGGTAAATGCGCGTACTTAGGTAGATTAGCACCCAGCGCATTAAGTATATTCATTTGTCTAGGCGTATTATTGATATGGTCATCACCGCGAATGACATGAGTGACTTTCATGTCCATATCATCGACAACTACAGTCAAGTTATAAGTAGGCGTGCCGTCGCCTCTAGCAATAATTAAATCATCCAATTCTTTATTAGCGACAACAATATCGCCTTTCACCAAATCTGGAATCGTAACCACCCCATCAACTGGATTTTTAAAGCGTATCACCGGCTCTCTATCTAACTCTACGATATTAGCATCGCGGCATTTACCGTTATAGCGTGGCTTTTCTTTATTAGCCATTTGTTCGGTGCGCAATTGCTCCAACTCATCTTTACTGCAATAGCAATAATAGGCGTCGCCTTGTGCAATCAACTGCTGAATAATTTCTTTGTACCGATCAAAATGATGAGTCTGGTAAAACGGTCCTAGATCATAATCTAACCCTAACCAAGCCATACCTTCCAATATAGCATTAACGGATTCTTGAGTAGATCGCTCTAAATCAGTATCTTCAATACGTAAAATAAATTGCCCGCCATATTTACGTGCGTACAGCCAAGAAAACAAAGCCGTACGCGCACCGCCGACATGTAAATAGCCCGTTGGGCTTGGAGCAAAACGTGTAGTAATAGTCATTTATTTGTTTTTAATAGTATAGTAAAAAGTGATTACGAACTTAAATCGAGTCAGATTAAGCGCAGACGAAAGGCTCAGGGCGAAAGATTAAGCCTAGGAGAGTTATGTCTAAAAATAAGCCCTTAAGACCTTGTCTTTAAAGCTAATGCCAGCCCAACCATCTGCCATAAAATTGCGGATATTCTGATGCCCAGTACCTTGTAGATCATTTAAAACATCAAGCCGGTAATAATCGCCGAATAGATTTAAGGTTTGTTGCTGATCCAACTCGTGCAACGCTGCAAAAGCAAAGATCTTGCAAGAACCTTCGTTAGTTCCGGCCTCATTCACTAAGAGATGCTCAGCTAGGCCATTACTAAATTCAGTAGCCGTATAGTGATAGTTATCACTAATAACTGAAATCGTTTCGATAAAAGTAACAGGGATATTGTTGTGTATTTTTTCAATAAACACGGCTAGTGTCATATTTAAAGCCTCAACTAGAATTTAAAAAAAGTAGCCTGTAGGTCGGATAAGCAACGCGCATCCGACATTTATGGTGGATGCGCGTTGCTTATCCACCCTACAATCTTTGGGTATTTTATTTATTGCTAATCAACGTAACAATCCTGAAATAGCTCTGAAATCAGGGTGGCTTGCATCCTTTAACCATTCAAATAACACAGATTCATAATTAATTAGCGTAATACCTTGTTGTTGCATACGCTGTAGCGCATAAAACTTATGATCAATCTTGCGCGAGCACACTGCATCTTCAATCACATAAACCTGATAACCTTGACTTTGTAAGGCTAAGGCCGATTGTAAGATACAGACATGAGTTTCAAGACCCACTAAAATGACTTGTTTGCGACCAGTCTGTGCCAACGCCTCAGAAAAGCCTGCCGCCAAAATGCAAGAAAATCCGGTTTTCTCAAAGCGCTGCGCCGTCTCTGGTAGTTTATTAACTAGGCCTGCATCGGTAACACCTAGGCCTTTAGGATATTGCTCAGTCACTAATATCGGCACTGTCATTAAAGCACTAGCTTCTAGCAATGCCGTTGCATTAGTTAACATCAACTTGGCTTCTGAAGGAGGCATGGCGTCAGCTAACTTGGTTTGTATATCAACAACAATTAATACGCTGTGTTCGGCGCAAAGTATATTTGAATGTGGGTTCATTATTTAATAGATTGATGAGTAAGATGTAGGTTGGGCTAACAGTTTTATCGTTAACTCAACATTGTGCTTTCGATATCAAGAGTTAACTCAATTGGAATATTTTTTATTCTACAATACTCTTCAATTTCAATATCATTTTCAAACGAAGCATCACAGAAGTTATTAAGCTCCGATTTAACCGCATTAAAGAATCTTGTTTCGGCGGTTAATAAGTTATCGGTTTGTTTAATAAGCTCTTCAAAGTCCTTATTCATTCTGCAAAGTTTATCGATAGTCTTAAAATCTAAGTCGTGATATTTTGCTGGGAATAAAACTTTACTCCGATAAGGGTTTGCATTTAGTTCAATAACACCAATACCAAAAGATTGATTTAATCGTTCCATCTCTTCTGTTAAGTAATCACCAAACTCAAATGCGACAAGATAGCCATAATTCGCCCAACTGGAATTTGATACCGCTTGAAAAAAAGCTTTTTTTAGGTCTGAGTCAGTACTAATCTCTTTTTTCAATTCGTAAGAGCTCAGCTTTAATGTGTCACCTCGATTAATTGATTTCATAAATTTTTGACTTGCTTCATTGTTCAAGTCTAAAAAACGAATACCAATCATATCAGGGTGTGTCCACGTCTGATTGCTATCTTTGCCATTTGATTGTTCGTGAAAAATAGTTTTACTATAAACTCCTTGTTGTTTTAGATAGGTACTCAATAGTTTATGTAAGTCTCGTTCATGATATGTTTGTTCGCGTGAACTTTGTTCAATACTCGTTCTATTATTTTCTCGTATATTAGTAGTAATCGGAGCAACATCCTGACTTTGCTCTTCTGCTTCATTGCTTAATTCTATTTCTATTTCTATACTTTGTTCATTTTTGGTCAGATAGTAATAAAAGCTTCTTCCTTGTCTTATACGCTTGATTCTTACATCACCATCTCGAATAAAATTTCCAAGTTGTGCAGACACTGTGCTCGCAGGAGTTAAGGCACGTCCAAAGTCATAATATTGATTATCTTGAATGTGATTTGAAACTTCAATGTGATTCGATTTTTTATTTAAATCTTCTAAGCTTTTTAAAACAGCGTCTTTTAATGATAATGCCATGGGGTTTATGAGTTGAGTATAAATTGTTAATGTGAATAGACGGAGAATCTATCGCCCACGCAAATTAAGCTTTCTTCATGATACGTGCTTTTTCGCGCTGCCAATCTTGATCCTTAGCAGTGGCTCTTTTATCATGTAATTGTTTACCTTTGGCCAGACCTATCTCTAATTTAGCGCGACCATTCTTCCAATACATCGACAAAGGAATCAAGGTATAGCCTTTGCGCTCTACCGAACCTATCAGCTTGTTTAACTCATGGCGATTAAGTAACAATTTTTTATGACGAATAGCATCGGGCTTGATATGCGTAGACGCTGACAGTAATGCGGAAATATGCGCACCAGACAGCCAGGCTTCACCGCGCTTTAACATCACATAACTTTCTTTAAGCTGTACACGACCATCTCTAAGACTTTTAACTTCCCAGCCTTCTAATACAATACCGGCTTCAAAGCGTTCTTCAATAAAATATTCGTGCTTAGCTTGTCGGTTAACAGCAATGGTTGCATTTTGCTGATCTTTATTCTTTTTGGACTTCTTTTCGGCCATAGTTAGTAGGTTTTTTTATTTTAAACAGACGTAAAGGAATTATTTTGCTATTTTACTCGATATTATTAATAAGGTGAGTTTTTAATAGGCGCTCAAAATGACGGAAATAACAAAATCAGCTCATGGTGCATGGTCATCACGTTTCACTTTCATACTCGCAGCCACCGGTTCTGCGGTTGGATTAGGTAATATTTGGAAGTTTCCTTATATTACCGGAGAAAATGGTGGCGGGGCCTTTGTACTGGTTTATTTGGCCTGTGTCTTGTTAATAGGCATACCTATTATGATAGCTGAAACCATGCTAGGTCGGCGTAGTCAACGCAATCCTATAGAAACCATGGAGCTATTAACCGAAGAAGCCGGTGCCGATAAAAACTGGCATTATTTAGGTTGGATGGGCGTGATCGCTGGCTTACTTATACTTTCTTATTACAGTGTCATTGCAGGCTGGGCAACCGCTTACATCGCCAAAGCCTTTGTCGGCAGTTTTTTTGATGCGGATGGTACAGCTATTAAAACCCTGTTTGATGATTTTGTTGCCAGCCCCGTGCAAATGATTTTTTGGCATTCTTTATTCATGGCCGCTACTTTACTGATTGTAGTTCGTGGCGTTAATAAAGGCTTAGAAAAAGCCGTGCAATGGCTAATGCCCGCCCTTTTTGTATTGATGCTATTGTTAGTCGGCTATGCCATGACCACAGACAGTTATTTTCAAGGCCTACATTTCTTATTTGCGCCAGACTTTAGTAAGTTAACTAGCAGTTCAGTATTAACCGCAATGGGCCATGCTTTTTTTACCTTAAGTTTAGGCATGGGCGCTATTATGGTTTATGGCTCTTACTTACCTAAAGGCGTATCGATTGCACAAACTGCTTTTATTATTGCCGGTGCAGATACTTTAGTTGCCTTATTAGCCGGCATTGCTATTTTCCCTATCGTGTTTGCTAATAACTTGCATCCTGATACCGGCCCAGGCCTTATTTTTCAGACCTTACCCATTGCTTTTGGCAATATGACGGGGGGCTGGATCTTCGGCATTTTATTTTTTGTTATGCTGAGCATAGCCGCCCTCACCTCTTCAATTTCCTTGATTGAACCCGCTGTTGCTTGGTTAGTTGAAAACAAAAATGTTAGCCGAGAAAAGGCTTGTATATGGTCAGGTTTGGCCGCTTGGTTATTAGGTTTAGCTTCAATCTTCTCCTTTAACATTTGGTCTAATGTTAAGTTTTTCGATAGAACACTGTTTCAATTATTAGATTATTTAACCGCCAACTTAATGCTACCGATAGGCGGCTTTTGTATTGCCGTGTTTGCTGGTTGGATTATGAAACAACAACATAGCGAACAAGAACTCAACATGCCGAATGCTCAGTCTTATCAAGTCTGGGTCGTATTAACGCGTTATGTTGCACCTTTAGCCGTCTTTTTCGTGTTTCTGCATGTCGTCGGAGTGTTGTGATGACATTAGTCCAAAAAAGCGCCTTAGTTAAGTTTTCTGCGCAGCAAATGTTCGACTTAGTCTGCGACATTGAGGCCTATCCGCAGTTTTTACCTTGGTGTGGTGGCAGTCGCATACTCAAGACCGAGGGAGATACCATTGAAGCGGAATTATTGATTGCTAAAGGAGGCTTTAAAAAAGCCTTCTCTACCAGAAATCAACTTGAACACGGTAGCAAAATGACCATTTCTTTATTAAATGGTCCCTTTTCTCATTTAGATGGCGTATGGTCCTTTACGCCCTTACGAGAAGATGCTTGCAAAATCGCCTTAGATTTAGAATTTGAAATGCCGGGGAAATTGGCTAACCTAGCTTTTGGTGCTGTATTTAACCAAATTTGCAACACCATGGTGGCCTCCTTTACCCAACGCGCTAAACAAGTCTATGGCTGAAGAAGTCATCACTATTGAAGTGGCCTATGCCTTACCTGAGCAGCAAACTATTATCGCCCTCAGCTTGCCTAAAGGCGCTACGGTAGAACAAGCTATAGTCGCTTCAAAGGTATTAGAACTTTATCCAGACATTAACAAAGCCGAGCTCAATGTCGGTATATTTGGCAGTGCTTGTAAACTAGAGGATTTGTTAAAAATGGGGGATAGAGTCGAGATATACCGTCCGTTACATAATGATCCTAAAGAAGCTAGAAGGCAGAGGGCGTTAAAGGGCTAATTCAACCCTATGACTGGTCATATAATGTCCCAAAAAACCAAAATCCAGAAAAAAGACGGGGATTTTACCGCGACAAACTTGCAATCAGTGACTCTCGATGAGCATTGGTCGCCTCGAGTATGGCATTTCATCTAACCCGATTCGCAATCACTCGCGTCTGATTGCGAATCATCAGTGACGAGTCGGCAAAGCTAAAGCTCGTGATGTGCAAACAGAGTGACAAAGTTGCGCAACGATAAGCTGATAGTTGCTACTAAAACACTTTTTGCGGCGATATCTGGCTAAACAAATGCGAATCTTGAAAGCAAAGTTCCCATTCATCTCCGCCTGATTCGCATTCTGCCAGGCTAACATCGCCATCAATTCTAAGCCAATCCAATATTTCTTAAATAAAATCTAGGTTATCGTTTAATTCATGCTTACATTGACATAGAGCCCACGCGTGCATCATAAAAAGCGCAAAACAAGACAGCTTAACATTTACCTCAATCTCTTATGTGCATTCATTGTCGGCTAGCTTATGCACTATCTTCAAGATAAAGCATTATCAATCATATTTAAGATATTTAAAGCGTACATCATCAGGCGTACCTTCTAAAGCACTGCCTGCTGTTTTACCTGGCTGCCACATAACAACCTCTTCAATCTTCTTGGCCAGCTCAAAATCTTTATTGGTAATACCTTTCGCGGCATGATTTTTTAATTTAACAATCACAAAGGCATAAGAAACAGCCAAATCAGGATGATGAAAGGCCGCCTCAGCTAAATGACCGACGGTATTGACCACCATTAATGTCGATTTCCATCCACTGGTTTTATATTTACGGCGTATCCAACCATTTTCTAAATACCAATGCGCTAACTCATCGACTAAGCGAGCCTTAATCTGCTCATCGCTATAAACATCCTCATGCTTTACTTCTCTCCAGCTCATCAACTTTTCCTCAGATTATTAAAATTGTTTTTCTTAATCTTAACCGCTATGACTATAAAAGTATAAAATACCCTTCAAAATATCTTTCGATGAGATTTAATGAGATGAGAAAATTAACGTTACTCTGGTTATTACTAGTTTCAACTAATGTGCTGGCCGAATGGACGCTGCTTGAAAGTGCGGGTAGTGAGGATGGCTTTGATGTTTATGTGGAGACTCAATATATACGCAGAGACGGCAACAAGGTAAAAATGTGGAATATGTATGACTATAAGAAAGTTAAAGTTGATGTAAAAAGCTATTTGGCGTCAGTTTCTCATGTTGAATATGACTGTAAAGAGGAAACTTTAAAATTATTAGACTTATTTTGGTATACAGGCAATATGGGACAAGGTGTACCTGTTTTTTCTAACACTAACATTAAAAAAGATCCCATTTCTATCATGCCAGAGACTATTCATGAATCGTTATTCAATATAGCGTGTAGAAACAAGTAAATCATCATCAACCTAGACGTCATGGATCATGACGCATAGGTTGTCGTTAAATTTGGATTTAGCTCACTATATACTTTAAGACTTAAGGTAATAGTTCCCAAGTACCTTTATAGCCAGTATCTTGCTTAAAGTTTTGCCAAACAAAATCAGGCGTGATAATTGGCTTGGTAGGGATCATAAAGGTCACTAAATCTGCAGCTCCGCATAAAGTACGTCCCATCATATGAACCATACCAGTCATAACTCCACCTGTTGCAGCATAGGCAGCGCCGTTTTTACGATTACCATTGATTATAGCTTTAGGAATTTCCACGATACCCGTGATTATGTTGGCCATGCCATTACCTAATTTTGTGCCCATTCTATCTGGATAGGTGGTTGCGCTGGCCATATGAGGCGTCAATAAGCAAAGTGAAAATACAACTAGTAATGTTTTTAATGACTGCTTCATGGGTTACTCCATTTAAGGTTTTAAAAAAGAGGCGTTGCAAGCGTTGAATACTAACATATTGCCCACAAAATGTGCAAAACACTGTTAAGTTTTAATGGGCTTACTAAATATGCCATATTTCAATAATATCGCGGGCAATAAACATAAGTTCAATAGAGTTGATGACGTTAATCCACCTATAATAATAGCAGCCATAGGTCCCATAATTTCTCGACCTGGATTATCACTATTGAAGGCGATAGGAAACATCGCTAAAGCTGTTACTAAGGCAGTCATCAGTATTGAAGGCAAGCGTTCTTGAGCGCCGAGTATTACGGTAGCCCTATTCCATAGCCTGCCCTCAACTTCTACTAAATAGCGGTAATGGGATACGAGCATTATGCTATTTCTAACGGTAATACCAAATAAAGTAATAAAGCCGACTATAGAACCCACTGATAAAGTAGCCCCTGTCATTGCTACGGCTAAAATACCACCGATTAAGGCAAAAGGAAGATTAACCAGTGCCAGAGCCGTATTACGTAAACTGCTGATAGCGATATAAATAAAAATAAGTACACCAATACCTGCTAACAGTGCATGTATTATTAATTCTTTTCGAGCTTGAGCTTGTTCAACGCCAGCACCTGTAAATTCTGGAAAACTATCTGCTGAAACAGGAATTTCATTAAGCACACGTGTTTTTAATTCCTGCATAAAGGCATCCATATCTCTATTTAAAACAGCACAAGTTACTGTTTGTCGACGCTGTGAACCCTGATGTAATATATTGTAACGACTGGCGTTATGTCTTATTTCCGCAACTTGTTCTAAACGGATTAAGGTGCCGTCTTCAGTTCGAATAGGTAACTGAGCAATAGCTTCTGGCTGTAAGCGCAATTCTGGTGCAAGAGCAACAGCAATATTAATCAGCTTATTACCTATAAACTGTTTACCTACGACTTCGGTTTCATATGCAGCTTGTAGGGTATTAAGGACCTGAGCTGGCGTAACACCCAAAAAACCTAACTGATCTAAATTTAGATTTATTTGCAGTAAAGGTGTGCCTAAGGGAGAGCGCATTTGCACATTGGCAGCCCCAGGTATTTCTTGCATAATCTTAGCTAAAGCTTGCGCTTTAGTATCGAGTTCATTTAAATCATTACCATATAAATTAACGACCACTGGCGCTGTATAACCAGAAATGGTTTCATCGATACGTTCCGTTAAAAATGTATTAGCCTCATAAAGGATGCCGGGGAATTGACTCAGCTTTTCCCTTAATTG
>CAMDOP010000021.1 GCA_945903675.1 Crenothrix polyspora | reverse complement strand
AATACGCTATCTCTATCTGCGATAGCATCACTTAAGCGTTTTAAAACAACCATGCCGCAACCCTCGCCGCGGACATAACCGTTCGCCGAGGCATCAAAGGTCTTACATCGACCATCACTAGACAACATTCCTGCTTGGGAAAAATTAATGCTCAATGCTGGCGCTAACATTAAATTAACACCACCCGCTAAAGCTAAACGACACTCACGTTGTTTAAGACTTTGGCAAGCCAAATGTACCGCTGTTAATGAAGATGAGCAGGCGGTATCAACCGCCATACTAGGGCCAGTGAAACCCAAAAAATAAGATAATCGACCGGCTGCTGCACTAAAAGCATTACCACTGCCATAATATGCATCTATAGCAGTCACATCCTCTGCACCCAAAAGTCTCAAACCATGATCATATGCGCCTATGCCGACAAAAACACCTGACAGACTATTAAAAATTTTCTCTGCTGATAATCCCGCATTTTCTAACGCTTCCCAAGCAACTTCCAACAGCAAACGTTGCTGAGGATCCAACGACATAGCCTCTCGCGGTGAAATTCCAAAAAACTGTGGATCAAAATCGTAAATATCTTTTAAATACCCACCATCAGAACTGGTGATTTTTCCGAGTTGATTTGGTTCAGTTGCAGAGTATTCAAGATGATCCCAATGATCCGCAGGGACTTCCCTCATTGCGTCAAGACCTTCAATCAAAGCTTGAAAATATTGCTCGGAGGTATTGATACCACCAGGAAAGCGAACGCCCAAACCTATAATAGCAATCGGTTCAGCCTGTATAATTTCTCTCTGATCAGCTAATTGTTCAGCAAGTAAGGCTAACTTCGCTACTGAAAGCTGGGTCATTCTTTGCGATAAAGTATCTTCTACCATCAGAATTGATATTCCCTATATTAACGAAGCTAAACTATCAGCTGTTGGCCAATAATGCGTCAGATCTAAATTACTATCTTCTTTTTTAAATGCAGTTAATAACATATGTTCAAAACGATCACGATGATCACCCAATCGAAACACACTCATCAATGCTCGCATTTCAGCCTTTCTAAAACCTGCCATCAAAGCTTGCCTCTCAATAAGAGTTAAATCAGGATGCCAAAAATCGATAATCAATACAATTCGAGGTTTATCGCTACGATTCCATACTTCGTGCTCGAATGAATCTTCAAAAATTAAAACTTCACCGTTACGCCAGTTTAATAACTCGTTTTTAACCCTCATCTGACAATTTGCAGGCACATCCAAACCTAAATGGGCGCGAATCCTAAAGGAATCAACACTGCAATGAGCAATCAGATGTGAGCCTGGAGCTTGGCGTGAAAACAAACAATCTCCCCAAGGATAATCAAAACAATGTCCCTGTAAACTATTTATAATTTCAACGGTTTTCGGACAATATTTTTGAAAATAATGGATAGGCGTACCCATATAATACATAGGAACTACCGACCACATATTTTCTGCGGCTAATCCTCCTTCATAACCTAAAAAATCACATTCGGACGGTACATTTAAAATTTCCTCCCGAATAACGCCATAGGCTTGCTCTAGCTGTGCAGTCCAAGGATAATCAGTTTTATCATGCACAGGTCGATAATTAAGACCTGGGAAAATTGGCAATACATTTGGCTTTTGCATCTCATTAACAATAGCTGGTATTTCACCTGCCAAGGTTTTCAAAAAAACTTTAACTCTAGCTAATGAATCGTCACCATCCATGATTACGTCCCAATAACCACCTTGTTTCATAATTTGAACGATTTTATTCTGTAAAAGTCTTTCGCGTGTTTCACAAACATCTGGCAACATAAAAACTCCTAATTCATTAATTGTTGTGTAATTTCATCATCAGAAATATTTTCCAACGCATCTAAAAAACTACTAAGCTCAAATAAATCCGGTTTAGTTAGTTCGGTAGGCTGAGCTTGTTTTTCATAGTCAACCGCCCATAACTGTTCAGCCAAATGATTACCTAATGTCTCCATGGTTGGATAATCGAAAATCAAAGTCGATCGCAATTTTTTGCCTATAGCATATTCCAACCTATTTTTTAACTCGACAGCCATTAAAGAATCCAAGCCAAAATCAAATAAACGTTGTCTAGGTTCAATCAATGTCGATTTAGGTAATGCTAATACCGAGCAAATTAATTCACGCAACCATTCATTAAGATAATCTCGTTGCTGCTCAACCGACAAGGCATTAAGCTGCGACATAAAATTGAGCTGAGGTTTAATATGCGCACCTTGTTCTTGAATCAAATTATTAAGTAAAGCTAATGAATAATGTCGACTATACAAATGCCAATCGACCTGCACTAATGCAAGTTGAGCAACGTCGACGTCCAACAATTGCTTTAATTTACTCAATGCAACTTTAGGCTGAATCGCCTTTATACCTTGTGCTTGCCAATGGTTTTCAGCAGTAGAAGATAACCGAGCAGCCATCCCTACCTCGCCCCAAGGTCCCCAATTAATACTCAATGCCGATAAGCCCTGCATCTTACGATAGTGCGCTAAGGCATCTTGAAATGCATTAGCCGCCGCATAATTGCCTTGTCCAGGGGCTCCCAATAAGGCCGTTGCTGACGAAAACTCAATAAAAAAATCTAATGCATGCGCTTGACTATATTGATGCAAATACCAACTGCCATTGACTTTGGGTTTAAGTACCTCTGTAAACCGTCCCCAATCTAGTTGCTGCAACATGCCGTCATCTAACCTTCCTGCCGCATGAATAATACCCGCTAAAGGTGTATTCATCTGTTGCAGTTGTTTAAATAATCGCTGTACCTCTTGCTCAACGCTTATATCGGCTACTATGACTTCAACCTGGGCCTTTTGTTGTAAGGCTGTTAATTGCTCTTGTATCGAGTCATTAGCTACGTTCAAACTGTTAAGTACAATATGAGTTGCACCTTCCTCTATTAACCATTCAGCGAGCTTAAGCCCCAGCCCACCTAAGCCTCCGGTAATTAAATAACTACGTTGCGGTAAGATGCGCCCTAAGCTGTGCTTAAGAACAATTTTACCTTGGTGCTTGGCCTGTAACATGCACTGAAAGGCTTCCGCTGCACTTCCCAATGGATAAATGTGCATTGGCAAGGGTTTTAATTGCTGTTGGCTCAGGCGCTCACCCAAACTTTGAAATAATTCTTGAATGAGTTCTGGCTGCTGCTGGCCAACTTCACCGAGATCAAAGATACGATAATCGCAATCAGGCCGCTGTTCCTGCATCTGTTCTGGCGTAAGGATACCGAGCTTACCAATTTCTATGTAACGACCTTTCAAAGCCAAGCAACGGATGTTTTCGTCTATAAAATCCCCAGTCAGGCTGTTTAGAATAATATCAACGCCTTTACCCAAACTGCTCTCTAGAATGCGCTCGGCATAATCGGCTTGCCGTGAATGATAAAGATGTTTAAGACCTTGGCTTTGCAGTAACGGCCATTTGTCTGGATGGGCAGTGGCGTAAATTTCTAAGCCATGATATTGCGCTATTTGAATCGCAGCTTGTCCTACTCCACCTGCGGCAGCATGTATTAATATGCGCTCACCTGCTTTAAGCTCAGCCAGTTTTTCAAGCCCATAACACGCTGTCAAATAAGCCAAGGGCAGCGCTGCTGCTTCGGTATCGCTCAGTTGATCTGGGGTTTTTATTACGTAGCGAGTATCAACATTGACGCTGTCGGCCATACTGCCTGGCGTCAATACTGCCATGACTCGGTCGCCTCGTTTAAAGCCACTATCTTCATCACCCACGCTAGCGACAATACCGGCACATTCAAAGCCAAAAGGAATGTCTGCTTGGGCACTAGGATATTTAAGCATACCTAGTGCATGTAAAACGTCTTTAAAGTTAAGTCCACTGGCGGTCACATTAATTTGTAACTGACCAACTTTGGGCCCTGATATCTCAGTTGCTTTCAATTGCAATTGGTCGATGCCGTATTCTTGCAATTGTAATCGTCTTTGCTGACTAACTTCGACTTGCTTACGCTTTTCCAGTCTTGGCACATATCGTAGTCCTAATCGATAGGCAATTTGATCTTCAGCTATTGGGGCTTGCACTTTCCTAAATAATTCTTGAATGATCTGTTTTGCTTCATCTGTTGAGGTTTCCTCAGGATCTAAGTCGATACGCAGGCAGTTTAATTCTGGATGTTCCAAGGCTATAACTTTAGATAAACCCAGTAGTGGCGCTTGCAACAAATTAAGACGAGTTTGCACAAATTGTTCATGATAAACGGCTTGCGCTCCTCGGGTAACCAAGGTTAAGGTGTGCGCTTGCTTGCTGTTTACCAAGGCCTGAACTATTAACAAAACACTACCGCAACTTTGTTGCTGGATTGAGCTTATATGGTTATCGACGTCGATCAATCCGGTACTCCAAACATGAACGATGCCTGATATGTCTGAATACCCTGAAAGCAGCTGTTGGTAATCCTGAGCATTTTCAGGATCAATTTGGCAATGCTGTTCATCTAAACGGCTATAGTGACTTCCTCTACGGACGAATATACTATTGGGCAATTGCTCTTTAAGTTGATCTGCTAAAGCACCGGAATCAATAAAAATCATCCAACGCTGTTGATCTGTATCTGTTATTTCTGGCTCTTTAACCAATTGTTGCCAGATAATATGGTAGTTATCCAATGGGCGTTCGCTTTGATTACGCAGTTGTTCAGCACTGACTGGACGCAACATTAGTCGATTAAGATCAGCTACAGCTAAGCCTTGACGATTATACAATTTAAGATCAGCGCTAAAATAGTCACCACTATCGGTCACTGTGGCCTGACAGTAGACGGCATCAACGCCACTTTTATAAAGTCTGAGCTGATCCAAGGCAACAGGCCAATAGCGCTGTTGATTGCCCTTGCTTGCAGCTTTAAGCAGTTGCAAGCAACTATCCAACAAGGCTGGATGCAAAAGGTAATGACTTGCTTCGTACATACCGGTGTCTGCCAGCGCAATCAGACCGGTAACGACATTGTCTTGTACGCTGAAATTACGGATGCCTTGAAAGCAGGGACCGTAGTCTAAACCTTGCTCTCGAAAACTTTCATAATAATCGACAATATCAGAGGCGACTGTATCGATTTCCGAAAAAGCTGTTTTTATAGCTGGATTGACGTTTTCAACTTCGTTTGCAGTGTCAAGTTTGATCTCGCCATCGGCATGCTCTATCCATTGGCCTTCGGCAAGCTTTTTTTCCGGACAACTGGCGATGCTAAAGCGATAACCCTCCTCTATTGCTTCCAATGAGATCTGCACGCTGATACGGCTATCAATCAATAATGCCGTCTTTATATTAAGATTTTGAACGCTGAGTTGTTCACTTTGTAACAACTGTTTTCCTGCGGCTATCGCCAATTCAATATAACCAGTAGCTGGGAATACAATGCTGGGTCCTAATCGATGATCAGCCAACCATCTGGGCTGCTCTGGACTGAGTAGACTTTGGTACTGAATAGTACGCAACGCTGATGGAATTTTGCTACCTAACAACGAA
Organism: Crenothrix polyspora; assembly: GCA_945903675.1. Lineage (GTDB taxonomy): Bacteria > Pseudomonadota > Gammaproteobacteria > Methylococcales > Methylomonadaceae > Methylobacter_C. The sequence continues at coordinate 14,839 of CAMDOP010000021.1, read as the reverse complement.
TGGCCTGACTTGAAGCTTCGATTTGCGGTAGTATTAGCGGCTAACCAATAGCGCTGACGTTGGAATGGATAGGTTGGTAAGGCAAGTTTAGTTAGCTTGCGCTCCTTATAAACGGCTAGCCAATCGATTTTTTCGCCCTGAATATAGCGATGACTAATGTCTTGCCAAGAATTATTCGGCCACAATGCGCTGACATCTACGCCTGATAATAGTTGCCGAGCTTGTTCAACATCAGCAGCCAATAGCGCATAACGAACATTGAAATGTTGACGACCAACGGCAGCTGTATAACAGACTGAAGCCATATCAACATCAGGATGAGCTGTTAAATAATCTAAATAGCGCTGTTTTAAAGCATTAAGTGCTATATCACTTTTGGCCGAAAGCACTAATAAATAGCAGGGCTCCGACAAGCTAGCTTCAACATTCAGAACAGGACTTTCTTCAACGATTATATGGGCATTGGTGCCACTAAAACCAAAGGCACTTACGCCCGCTAATCGGCGTTTCTCACCGCGCGGCCAAGGCTTTTCGGTATCGACAACTTTAATCGGCAAATTGTCCCAATCGATATGAGGATTGGGGGTTTGATAATGCAACTGTTTTGGAATTTTTTGATGCTGTAAGGCTAAAACTAGCTTAATTAAGCCGGCTATACCCGCTGCTGATTCAAGATGACCAATATTGGTCTTGACTGATCCTATAGCTAACGGTCTTTCTGAGCTATGGCTGGCTCCGAATACGCCTGCCAAAGCATTGACTTCAATAGGATCACCCAAGGGCGTCCCTGTACCATGGGCTTCAACATAATCAATCATTTCTGGACTGACTTTTGCATTTGCCAAGGCTTGTTCAATAACGGCTTGCTGTGAAATACCATTCGGTACTGTCAGCCCTCCACTAGGGCCGTCTTGATTAACCGCTGAGCCCCTAATCACTGCCAATACGCTATCTCTATCTGCGATAGCATCACTTAAGCGTTTTAAAACAACCATGCCGCAACCCTCGCCGCGGACATAACCGTTCGCCGAGGCATCAAAGGTCTTACATCGACCATCACTAGACAACATTCCTGCTTGGGACAAGGCAATAGTATTTTGTACCAATAACATTAAATTAACGCCACCCGCTAAAGCTAAACGACACTCATGTTGTTTAAGACTTTGGCAAGCCAAATGTACAGCAGTTAAAGAAGATGAGCAGGCGGTATCTACCGCGATGCTGGGGCCGGTATAACCCAAAGTATAAGATAAACGACCAGCAGCCACGTTTAAGCTATTACCGCTATTAAAATAAGCATCATAACGAGTTATTTCATCGGACAATTGACCATAGTCATTAGCTGTAATACCAACAAACACGCCTGCCTTAGTGCCTGCCAAACGGTCAGGAATGTTTCCTGCCCGCTCCAAAGCCTCCCAAGCCGTTTCTAAAACGAGTCTTTGTTGCGGATCAAGATTAACAGCTTCGCGAGGTGATATATTAAAAAACTGTGGATCAAACTGATCAACCTGATCAATATAAGCAGCGCGTGTGGTATTTGTAAATCCAGGCGTATTAGGCTCAGGATGATAATAATTTTGTTTATCCCAACGTTGAGGTGGCGTTTCAATAACCGCATCCACACCTTTCTCCAATAAATCCCAATAACTTTCAGGACTTACAATACCACCAGGGAATCGGCAGCCAATTCCGATTATCGCAATAGCCTCCGAGTCGCCTTGCTGCAATTCTAGAATTTTTTGTCGCGCACTTTTAAGCGCGTTTACTATACGTATAGCCGAAGCGTCATTCATTATGCTTCATCCCGTAATAAATATTCCAAAGCACTCAATTCGAATTCAATCGCTGAGCTTAGTTGATCTTTATCTGTAGCCATCATAAATTTTTGATCAAGTTCTTGTGGCAAAGATAACTCTGACCACAAAAAGGCAGATAAATATTGAATATTTGGATAATCAAATGCTAAGGTGGCTGGTAACTGCAAGCCAAACAAGTTTTCTAGCCTTGTTCTAAACTGAACAGCCATCAAAGAGTCCATTCCCATCTCAAAAAAACCACGCTCAACATCAGCGACGCTATTAACTTTCAAACCCAATGTTTGACTCAGTTCAATTTGGAGACGTTCTGACAGCAATGACTGTTGTCGATCTTGGGGGGCGAGACGCAGCTCATCCATAAAATGATCCGGCGCTGCATTTTCATGATGTGCTATGTTTTTATTAAGATATTCAAATAATCCAGCTCCCGCATAACCAGCAAACACCCCTGACAGCACCGACCAATCGGCATCGACCACAATGAGTTGCTCTGCCGATACAGCCAAAATTTGCGGCAGCAGCGTTAATATTTGCTCAGGATTCAAGGCTCGAATACCGGTTTTAGCCAGCTCTTGCTCTAAACCTATAGCCATACCTTCACCCTGCCAAGGGCCAAAATTCAAACTAAGACTCGGTAACTGTTGCTGTTGACGATAAGCGCTCAGTCTATCTAAGTATTGATTGGCAGCTGCATAATGAGCGCGCTGTTTTGCTCCCCAAACAGACGCAATAGACGATAACAGACAAAAGAAATCCAACTTATAATCAAGACTTATTTCATGCAATAAACCTGCTCCCTGCACTTTAGCCATCAAAGTTTGCAAGAAATCATCTTCGGTCATATTAGTCAATGGCTTATCTGCCGCTACACCGGCCGCATGGATAATACCTAATAACGGTGGCATTTGTTTAAGCCTATCAACTATAATTTGTAACTCTGCACGCGAAGCTATATCCGCTTGCAAAATGTGAATATAACAGCCCTGCTTAGTTAATTCAGCCAATACAATTCGCTGCTCTTCACTGGGCGAACGTCTACCAACCAATACCAAGTTTCGGGCGCCAAGCTCAAACAAGCGCATAGCTATTTGTAGACCTAATGCGCCTAAACCACCACTGATAAGATAACTGCCATTTGCTTTGATTATGCTTGAGGTCTGGGCTAATTCATAAGGCAACAATCGACCTATATAACGATATTCACCTCTGAGCGCGAGGCTTAGCTCTTCATCTTTACAATTTAATTCAGCCATTAACGGCATAAGATCGCTAGCAGATCCTATATCGATCATGCTTTTGAATATCTTAGGGTATTCTAGGGCAATGGCTTTAGCCATACCCCATAATAATGCTTGATTCGGCTGCACAAGTTCCGATTCATCGAAAGCATAAACCTGCCGAGTCACCAACCATAAACTATCCACAGATAATTTCTGCAAAATATGCAGTACATTAAAACAGGCTAACGTTTGTTGCTTGTAAAGGGCATCAGCCTGCAAGTCAGTGCCAAGATCCAAGCTCCATAAATGAATCACCTGAAGTTCCGATAGTTGTTGCTCTTGCAAATAACTCAGACCGGATGCCGTCGCCTCTATCTGCCAACCTTGCGTAGAGGTTAATCTCTGGTTAGTCTGCCCTGGAAAAACCATATAGCATTGATGACCTTCTAAGCTAAGTTGTTCAGCCAAGCCAACCCCTACACCACCAGAGTCTGCAAAAATCAGCCATGTTTTTGCTGCAATATATTCCGAACAAACCAAAGCTTTAGGCTGCCAATGCCATTGATAAAAAAGTTGCTTCACTGGCTTAGTTGATAAATTTCCCTGACCCAGCACTTTTCTAGAAAATGTCGGCTGCGTATCCAGCCAATGACGCTGGCGCTCAAATGGATAATTAGGTAATCCGGTTAAACGTTGCTTCGGGATGCTATATAAACCACGCCAGTCTAAATTAACGCCAAGCTGATAGAGCCTCGCGACTGCGTCTAATAAAGTATCTCTGTCTTTTAGTCCTTTTTTTAAACTTGGCAACCACTGCACAGCATTAGATCCACTGGCATGCTGTGCCATTGCCGAGGCATGGGGTTGTGACCCTATTTCTATCGCAACATCACAGCTTTCTGCCAATAAAGAAATTACAGCATCTGCGTATCGTACCGGTTCGACGACATGTGAAATCCAGTAATTCGGCGACATCATATCCTTGTCAATCCGTTTACCAGTTACGCTAGATATGATGGAGATATTAGGCTGATTATAGCGACAACTATTCGCCACCAGGCTAAATTCATCCAAGATTTCATTCATTAAGGGGGAATGAAACGCATGTGACACAAGCAAAGACTGAGAGCTAATTCCTTGTTCACGCAATATTTCGCATACCGCTGCAACAGCTGTATTTTCTCCAGAAATAACCTGTAAGCGAGGGCTATTAAATCCTGCTATAACAACAGTGCCTGAAACTTTCTCAATGACGGATTTTACCAGCTCAACATTTGCAAACACCGCCGCCATGCTGCCATTACTAGGCAAAGCCTGCATCAATCGCCCACGTGCGGCAATTAGTTTAATAGCATCGGGTAATTCAAATACACCAGCCAAACAAGCCAGTGCAAACTCACCAACGCTATGACCTAATAAAATATCCGGCGTAACTCCCCAACTTAGCCAAAGCTTTGCCAGAGCATATTGCAGTGAAAACAATAAAGGTTGTGTATAAGCTGTTTGATTTAGAAGGCTGTCGTCCTCATTAAACATAACTTCTTTCAAAGACAGCGGCAATTCATCATCTAACAAATCTGCACAGGCATCAATAGAGCCTTTGTACACCGGTTCAGTTTGGTATAACTGCCAACCCATTTGCTTAGTTTGCGAACCTTGTCCGGTAAACAAAAAAGCGATTTTACGAGGACTTTTAGGCGTTATCGGAAAGCTTTGTGAAACTTTAGCCTGCAATTTATTCAATAATATCTCAGCAGTTTCAGCTATAACCGCTGCCCGATATTTAAAATGGCTACGACCCATTGCGGCGCTATAGCATAAATCAGCAAGTTTTAGATTCGGTTCGCGCTGAACAAAACCGATATAACGATGTAATAATTGTTGCAATGCTGCAGAACTTTTAGCGGATACTACCAAAATTTGTGTCATAGCAACATCGTCATTTTCTATCGTCAGTTTTGGTCTTTTTGCTTCCGATACAACGACATGAGCATTAGTGCCACCAAAACCGAATGAACTAACCCCAGCGATCCTCTGCTCAACTAACCAAGGCATCGTTGTTAAAGGAATATGAAAGCCAGTATGATCCAGTTTAATTAACGGATTGCGAATACTACAATGCAAATGTGCAGGTATAACTTGATGACGCAGAGCTAGAATGACTTTAATTAAACCCGCGATACCAGACGCCGCCTCCAAATGACCAATATTAGTTTTTACCGAACCCACATTCAATTCCGGCGCACGCCCGAAAACGCTTAATAAGGCATCCATTTCTATAGGGTCACCTAAAGGCGTACCCGTGCCATGAGCCTCAATATAACTAAGCTCTTCTGGTTTAATGCCTGCGTTGGTCAACGCTTTTTCAATAACATGTTTCTGAGCAGTCTGATTCGGTGCAGTTAAACCATTGCTGCGACCGTCTTGATTAACCGCAGAACCACGAATCACCGCTAGAATAGTATCTCCGTCTCGCTCTGCATCCTCTAAGTGTTTTAACACGACCATACCGCAACCTTCGCCACGCACATAACCGTCTGCATCGGCAGCAAAAGTTTTACATTGCCCATCAGGTGATAACATATTGGCCGCAGACAAGGCGACCATTAGTTGCGGTGATAGCACTAAATTAACGCCGCCAGCTAAAGCTAAGGAGCATTCTTGTTGACGTAAACTTTGACATGCTTGATGAACAGCCACTAGCGAAGATGAGCAAGCCGTATCTATGGCAAGACTTGGGCCACGTAAATCCAATAAATAAGACAGGCGGTTAGCGACAATACTAAATGTTTTTCCGGTACCGAGATAAGCATCGATAGCTTCGAATTGCCAAGCCGCATAATCATCAGTACTGATGCCGACAAATACGCCAGTTTCTGATTGCGCCAAACTTTCAGGCGCTATACCAGCATACTCTAAGGCTTCGTAAGCTACTTCCAACACTAATCGCTGCTGAGGATCCATTGCGTCAGCTTCCTTGGCCGCAATACCAAAAAAATCAGCGTCAAATAAATCAACATCATTCAAAAGACCTGCACGACGAGTATTAATTTCTGGATAATCATCGAAATTCCAGCGCTGCAGCGGAATGTCCTTAATGGCATCATGACCGTCAAACAACTGACGCCAAAATTCCTCTGGATTTTCAGCATCAGGAAAGCGGCAACCTAAGCCAATTACAGCTATCGGAGCTTGTTCTAATTTTTGATGATAGTGATTTGAGCTGGGTATCGCAGAATTTTGTAGTAGTGATTGCAAGAATTCGGCTAATGTTGAGATGGTTGGATATTGCCATAATAAAGTCGGTGATAAATCTAAAGCTTTAACATCGTTATCAGCTAAAAAATCTTCCAAGTCCCCGACTAGACTAACTGCCAAACGCGAAGAAAGTCCATACGCAGAAAAAACCTGATTTAGCTCTATGGTTTCTGGTGCTATCGACAATGCTAGAGCCAACTTTGTAACTAACCAATCAGATAACTTTTTTGAATTTATAGTTGTACTTGATTTAATAACAAGGGGTTGTTTCCACAAGGCATGTGTATCGAATGTTTCTTGCAAAAACGCTTGCTTACAAGCGTGTCGTTGTAACTTACCACTAGACGTTTTGAATATGGTGCCTTTTTTTAATAAGGCCACTGCATACACTTCAAGCTCATGAAACTCTGATATAGCTTTACGTATAGTTTGCACAATAACTTGATAATCATCTGAACTAAGGCTCAATTCAGCTGCTATAACTAGACGCTCCTGATTATCAATCGTTACTGAAAAAGCAGCCACATGCTCTGCACGCAAAGCAGTATGCCCTTGAATGACAGTCCATTCTATATCTTGAGGATAGTGATTGACGCCATCAATGATGATTAAATCTTTCAATCGACCGGTAATGAATAACTCTCCATCACGCAAAAAACCTAAATCACCACTACGTAAATAAGGTCCTAAACCATTACAAGTATAGGCATGAAAGGTGTCTTTTGTAGCTTGTTCGTTTTGCCAATAACCTTGAGCAACGCCAGGATCTTTTATCCAAACTTCACCTATTTCATTGTCTTCACAAACTGTTAAAGCTTCCAATTTAACAATTCTTACCTCTGTTGTACCTATTGGAGGTCCACAACTAACAACAGAGCCTTGAATATTATCATCTTGTCGTTGTTGGGAATTTAACTGATAAAAGCTAGGCAAAACACCATGCAACTTGGTCGTTACCAATAAAGTTGCCTCTGCCAAACCATAACCAGGATATAAACATTCGGCTCGAAAACCACAACCGGCAAATCGCTCACTGAAAGCCGTTATCGTTTCTTGACGCACTGGCTCAGCACCGTTACTAGCAACTTGAACAGAACTTAAATCCAATTCTTTAAGTTGTTCAGAACTAATTTTTTCTAGGCAATAAGCATAAGCAAAGTTGGGTCCAGCCATATGTGTAGCCCGATATTTGGAAACCGCCTGCAACCAACGGAACGGACGCTTTAAAAAGGTAAGCGGCGATAATACATAACAAGGAATACCGCTAAACAAGGGTGATAGTAAACCATTTACCAAACCATAATCATGGAAATAAGGCATCCAAGTAACACTGATGCTATCTGCATCATAAGCCCAAGTATTATGGATATTTTCTAAATGATGTATTAAATTAGCATGACTCATCATCACGCCTTTAGGAGTTGAAGTAGAGCCTGAGGTATATTGTAGATAAGCTATTTTATGCTCATAAATTTCTGGCATGCTCCAATCATTTACCGAAGCATCCTCTAAATCACAATAATCTAACCAGTGCTCAACGGCAAAGGTTTCCATAGCCGCTTCTGCTTGATTTCTCGATATTTCTTTAACAGATGCAATCAATTCTCCATTACTTAAAACCAAACTTGCCTTTGCGTCTATTGCGATGGATTTTAAGCGCGGCAAAGTTCTTTTTAAGCGCACTGTATCGGGTGGTGGAACTGGAATGGCAATAACACCCGCATATAAACAAGCAGCAAAACCAATCATAAAATCAATGCCAGGCGGATATAAAAGCAAAACTCGACCATTAATGGGCACATAGCGCCTAATAACAACCGCAGCAACTTTCGCCTTATGATCTAACTCCTCATAACTCAGAGTACTTTCTTCAACAATACCTTCCTTAAGATAGGTATAAGCCATCTGACTTGGATTTTTTTTAGCTCTATAAAGAAATAATTCGACTAAATTATTAAAAGTATTGACTTTCATTAAGTTAAATATAACTCCTTAGGTAAGTACTATTACTTATATAATTTTAAATATATCATATATAAAATTATATATGTAATTAACCGCCGATCCAGCCCCCCCATAATTTTAAAGTTACTATTTATCAATAACTTATATAATGTATTTTGGTATCCGTTGCATTTAAAAAGTCCATGTCATCGCTAACACCCACCAGATAAAACCCCGCTAAATCAATGTAATCCTGGTAAGCCTGTTTTATTTCAAGGGCTTTGGCTGCCTTCGCTGAAAATCGTGGAAACGGAGCGTTAGCGGAGTGAAGATTTTTAGTCCCCGATAGCCATAGTGCGAGACCTTTGCAAAACCACATTTTTTTTGAAATAGCTCGTAAGCGGGTATTTTTTTTATAAAAATGGGCATAAATGGCCATAAATCACTTAATTATTTAGAAAACAATGGCGTTTTAGCGCCAATTTCTGATTAAAAGGCGCAACTTGGCTGTATCCGCCCACTTTTAACATACAATACGGACAGCCTTTTCAAATTGTAAGCGATTGCTTGTAAATCATGCCAAGCGTGGGCTTTGTCCAATCCAACGTATCTCAAGATTTTTGAACCAAACCAACGCTCTTGGCTACCAAAGGTTCTTTCGACCACATAACGAACTTGAGTGATTTTTCGGTTGCGCTGTAATTGTCTTTTAGTCAGCGGTTTATTTCTGACGGCTTTATCCTGTATGCCGTTTTTAAGTCCACGTTCTTTAAGTGCTTCACTATGACGTTGGCTGTCGTGGCGATTAGCTGCTGTTGTTTCAACTGCAATAACAAGCCCATTATCATCAACCAACGTATGCTGTTTGTAGCCAAATAAAGTTTTGCCACCTATTTTGTCCATCGAACTTCAGCATCAACGCCAGGTTGTCTAACTTCGATAACTTTCATGTCTGCTTGGGCTTCAATCTCATCGAGAACTTTGCACGACAAAAACACCAACATTACAGTCAATATGATATAATAAAGTTACTAATCAACTGGTTGGGGTATTTTTCAGATTTCTATGTTAGTAAGCATGCTGAAATTGTCACACAAGCCACGGTTATGCTGTTGAAGCCCTATATGGACAAGGTGTTAACCATTACTACCGATAACGGCAAAGAGTTCGCAGGTCACGAAAGTATTACACAACAATTAAATGCAGCGTTGTATTTCGCACCCACTTACTCTTCGTGGGAGCGTGAGCTAAACGAAAACACAAATGGCTTGATCAGGCAATACTTTAAGAAAGGTAGTAGTTTTGAAAATATAACTGAGAGTCAAGTTAAGGATGTCATGCAAAAACTCAATCATCGACCTCAAAAAACACTAAACTATAAAACACCCCATGCAGTATTTTTTGGCGATGATATTCGGCAGGCGGCATGAATACTAGAATTGCACTTCAGAGTTGAATTCGCGCTTCTTTAAAAATCCGACAAACTCTTAGGCGGCAACGCGGCTCTTAAAGCATTTAAAACCGCCAGAACATCAATGATTTCTTGGATAACGGCACCAGCGACTGGCGTCACATAACCTAAGCCTGCAAAGCCCATGCCGATTAAACTCAGCGCCATACCGCCTACGGCACTTTGTAAGGCAATGTTTCGCATCCTTGCACCGATATGAAATAACTCATCCACTTTTAATAGCGAACTATCCATAATCACCGCATCGGCTGCTTCGCTGGTAATATCGCTGTTTTGACCAAAAGCAATACCAATAGTCGCAGCCGTCAAGGACGGTGCATCATTGATACCATCACCTAGAAAGATGGTTTTTGCCACTTTGGTTTCTGCGCGCACTATGTCCAATTTTTGCTCAGGACTTTGATTAAAAAACACATCTTTAATGCCGACTTTTTCAGCTAAATAACGGACTTCTGATTCACGGTCGCCAGACACTAGCATGACTTTATCAAAGAGATGATTAGGGCCTAAATGATTAATAAATGAAGTGCTATCTGAGCGCACTTCATCTCTAAATTGCAAGGTCGCGGCATAACCATCATCAATCAAGACGATACATTCTAAACCACCCGACATAGCGGGTAGCAGCGCAATCTGGTCTGGGTGTAGCTCGGCCAATTTCTTACGACTGGTAATCTGCAGCTGTAATCCTGATACCTGACCTTTAAGGCCTGCACCGGGCAATTCCGTCATTTTTGTAACACTTAACAACGTTAAGTTTTCTTGTTCTGCAGCTTGAAGTATGGCGCTGGACAGCGGATGCTTAGAATAACGTTCTAAACTGGCTATTAAGAGCAATATCTGTTGTTCTTGATAAGCGTTTGCTGGGATTATCGCCGTCAATACCGGTCTACCATAAGTCAGCGTGCCGGTTTTATCAAAAATCGCCGTGCGACAAGTCCCTATGGTTTCTAATATAGCAGGGTTTTTAATGATAATTTCTCGTCGCGCGGCCAATGAAATAGAGCTAATAATGGTCACGGGGATGCCGATGAGTAAAGGACATGGCGTTGCGACCACCAGCACTGCTAAGAACCTAAGCACATCACCACTAACGGCCCAAGCCGTTATAGCAAGAAGCACGGCGATAGGCGTATATAAGGCACCTAACTGATCGCCCAGTCGTCTTATATTGGGGCGATATTGCTCTGAGGAGCGCATCACGGCCATGATTTTGGCATAACGCGAATCGACAGTTAATTTATCGGCGCGAATAGTTAAAGCCGCGTCACCATTAATAGCTCCGGATATGACTTGCGAGCCTATCGTTTTTGACATGCTATAGGGTTCGCCGGTTAAAAAAGACTCATCCATAGTCCCTGAGCCTTCAGTGACTGTGCCATCAACCGGACAAATTTCGTGCGGTAAAATTAATAAGCTATCGCCAATATTAACCTGCTCTGTTGCTATATCAGTGAGTTGATCATCTAGCTTTCGATGTGCTATCGACGGCATGCGCTTTGCCAAGGCATCTAACACAGAAGAGGCTTTGCGTACTGCATAGCTTTCCAGCGCTACGCCGCTAGATAGCATTAATACGACTAGGCTGCCGGCTAGGTATTCATGTAACAATAGCGAGGTAACGATAGATAAGCCAGCCAATAAGTCGGCACCAAAATCACCCTGGCAGACTCGTACAGTCATTTTATAAAGTAATGGCAGTCCGCATAAGATCAACACAGCCAACAAGGGCAGCTGCATTAAACTAAAAGAAAACTGTAGCTCGCCTTGATAAAGCCTAGCAAGCGCTGAGCTTAGATCACCTTGAAGTGATAGTTTATAGATGTCATGACCTTGATCCAAAGCAAGCATTAGTAAATAGCTACTGATACCTAACAAGCTCAAGAACATAATGATGTTTTCTGACCGTGCGGGACTCGCTGATTTTGATGTATTCATTTGCAAAGTTTAACCTTAGTAATAGCAATCCACGCGGAACATCACGGCCATTAAGTGTTATAGGATGTGCCGAGCATCGATCAAGTCACACGTTGATGCGCCTCGTTCCTCAGCACATCCTATAATTCTGTTTTAGAAAGCAATAGCTGAAGCTCAGCACTCCACGTTTTATTTAATTTAAATACGCAATCGTTTATGACTCAATATATCTTTGTAGTCGTAATGTCAGGCAATTATCAACTTCTTCGCTATAAAAATCAGCGCTAACCCATAGATCAGACACTGCAGCTAGTTGCCCATCTAAGTATATTAGTGGCAAGGTTTCTCGTTCCCATGTCGGAATGTCGGCCTCTTGAAATAACTTTTTCAGAGTATGGTGTCCGCTACGCCCCGGTAATCTTATTTTTTCACCACCCTGCCTCGTACATACTTTAATAGTTGCATGTTGCCAGAGTGAGCGACTTATACCTGCTGAAGATGGCAGATACGTCAACGTTTTTTGATTACTTAGGGCAAGGGATATCTGTCCTGTCGGCCAAGCTAGCGCATCGAATTTAACTAATTGCAAACTAAGCAAACAATATAACTTATCGCGATAGCGCCTTACACCATAATGCTGTCTAGATACAATGGGATCACTATCTGGCCTAGCGCATAATATTTCGGTCTGTACTCTTGCAACAAAAGCCTGTGTAGGCATTTTTAGTTTAAGACCTTGAAACCAGTGCCTAATGATAAGTGCTTGCTCATGTGCTGGATAAGTCGTTAACTGGCTAATAGTGAGGGTTTGATCATCACTGTTAAATACTTGCAAAAATAATTGTTCAGAAACTGCTGAGATAACGACTTGAGCATCGGCACAATGGCGCGCTGATCTTGCCACGGTTTTATCACAGGCGGGCCAGCGCTGCTTTAACAGCGGCAGTATAGCGTTACGCAAATAATTGCGATCATAGTCATGACTCTGATTACTGGGGTCTTCAACCCAACTTAAGCCATGAGTTTGTGCATAAGCATCAATAGCCGGTTTTGCGACATTGAGGAGTGGCCTCAATAAGCGTCCTAGCCCAAAAGCAGTATTTTCCGGCATTGCTGACAAGCCTCGGAGACCGCCGCCTCGTAGCAATTGTAATAAGACTGTTTCTAACTGATCATCTCGATGCTGCGCAACCAGTAGCACATCATCGCACTTCATTAAGGTCTTGAGTGCTGAGTAACGCGCATTTCTGGCGACTTCTTCAGGACTTTCACCTAGCGTAGGTTTAGCGTCAACCCGTAACACCTGAAAATGAACGCCCAATAAGCTTGCGGTTTTTTGACAATGTTGTGCCCAAGCATCTGCGGCAACTTGTAAGCCATGATGCACATAAACAGCGGTGATTAAGGTTTTAAGTTTAGGATTAGCTGCGCATAAATGCAGTAATACATGTGAATCGACGCCACCGCTGTAGCCTATGTAAATATGTTTAGGTGGGTTACAGTGACTTAAGGCTGAGTCTATGAGTTGCGATGAAAGCGGTCCAGTCATGTTTTACGTATAGATAGATAATAAAGCACTAGTCGGGTGGAAATTAACCCGACTATCTCGTTAACTGTTATTTTTGACTAGCAACTTAAGCCGGCGCAGATACTAGCTTTGCCCTTAACCTTTCGCCTTTTGTCTGCGCTTAGGAGAGCCCTATCTAAAAGTGAACAGTTAAGTTGCTAGCCGTTATTTTTTAAATAAGCCAATAATAACAGGCCAAGCATGCTGCAACCAAAGATCGATGATCACCACTGTAACCGGCCTTATTTTGCTAGGCAGAGCCTTTACTAGCAACCATAACTTATCGACAGCAGAAGCTTCAGTGCTATCACGCCATTTTAAATAGCTAGAATCTAGTTGATTAATGAAAACAGGTTTAAATAGCCACATTTCTAATAGCGAGATCACCCACATAAATATAAACGAAGTCGCCATCCCCATACCTGCCAAAATAACCAACCAAGCAAACATGGGATGAATTTTGGTGAGCCACCATGACAAAATATCTGCGACTAAAAATACATAGGGCATACCAATGGCAATACATTTGTATTGATTGGTCGTGGTTTCGGAAAAACTAAATATAAGCCCGACAAACATAAAGATAAAACTAATACCAAACATATGTACATGGGAAACCCGTGTCAATGAGGCAAAAGTAGCACCCGTATCCTGAGCGGTATAAGCCTCTAAGCCCTTAAGTGAAGTAAAGTCAGGCAAACCAGACGCTTCTTTGTTATGACACATAACACAGCGTGTTTGGATTATTTTTTCAATACCGTCATCTTTATATTCTTCAGCATCAGCACCCGACCTAACCCATTCCATCAGCTTAAAACGCTCTTGCTCAGGAGCATTCTCTTTCATAGAACCGTTAAGTTTTTGCTCCAACACCGTGCCTGAACGGTTGCCATAATAACTGTAAACAATATCATCAACAGATAAGCCAAATTTTCCGTCCGCCATACCGTGAGTAAAGAGAATTTGTATGAGTGCGAACATATAACCTATGCCCACAGTACAAAGATAACCGGTAAATAAGACTTTAATAGGAGGAGTAATATCTTTTAAAACAATAGGGTTTTGAGTCATAGTCTATAAGGGTTTCGTTAGGGTTATCGTTACGTACGCTTTATTATAAAGCCTAGGTGGTAGCAATTTCGGTGCTGCTCCATAAGCTTAGAAAATACGCTACACAAATGACCTATTGATGACAGGCTCGGGTTTTGGCTTACAAACTTTGCAATAAAACCCGAAAATCATCCGCATTGCAAAATAATTGTGTTACATTCATTGACCGCTTAGTGTTTAGTTTACATTATTTCATATTTTTAGTAAGCACCCTCATTTCTTAGTCTGCACTCAGCTTATATACACTCGTTTTATTTTTTCAGAGGTTTTTAATGACATTCGCAAAGCTCGGTTTAACCGATGAGCTCCTTCAGGCCGTTGCCGATCAAGGTTATACGCTACCCACTCCCGTACAAGAAAAAGCCATACCGCTCATTTTAGCAGGTCGTGATGTTTTAGCCGGCGCACAAACTGGAACGGGAAAAACAGCCAGTTTTACATTACCCTTGTTGCAACGCTTGGCAGCAAACAGTGATCCTCATCAGAAACCGCGCCGTGTTCGGGCTTTGATATTAGTGCCTACACGAGAACT
>CAMDOP010000020.1 GCA_945903675.1 Crenothrix polyspora | reverse complement strand
AAAATAGACGTACCACCCATACCATCGAGCGGTTTTAATATAATCTCTCCTTGTTCCTGCAAAAAACTTCTTATGCGGGCAGGCTCTCTTGCCACCAACGTTTCTGCACAGCACTGAGGAAACCAAGCGGTAAAAAGTTTTTCATTAGCGTCACGCAATGACTGCGGTTTATTAACGACATAAACGCCCATATTTTCTGCGCGCTCTAATAAATACGTTGCATAAATATATTCTTGATCGAAAGGAGGGTCCTTACGCATCAAGATGACATTTAACTGGTCCAGAGGAATATCTTGCTCTGCAATGAACTGATACCACTGCTTAGCATCACGCTGTACAGTCAGGGTTCGAGTTCTAGCATAAGCTCTGCCATTTCTCAGGAACAGGTCATTAAGCTCCATATAATGCAGCTCCCAACCTCTAACTTGTGCTTCAAGCAACATGGCAAAACTTGTATCTTTTTTGATATTGATATGGTCTATGGAATCCATAACCATGCCGAGTTTAATAGGCATTATTGTCCTGTTTTGTACTTTAGTAGATGATTGATGATGTTTATTTTATAGATAGTTATTTACCTTGAAAAGATTTTTTGGTATAAAGATTGGCTAATTTATAATTTTAGGCGCACCAAGAGGTCAATCATGTCTAGAGTATGTCAAGTAACTGGTAAAAAACCTGTTACAGGTAATAACGTATCACACGCAAACAACAGAACTAAAAGACGTTTCCTTCCTAATCTGCAACATCACAGATTTTTGGTAGAAAGCGAAAACCGTTGGGTGCGCCTTAGAATTTCTACAAAAGCAATGCGTATCATTGACAAAAATGGCATCGATGCTGTTTTAGCAGATTTACGTAAAAATGGCACCAAGGTTTAAGGAGATAAACAATGCGCGATAAAATTAAACTAATTTCTACCGAAGGCACTGGTCATTTCTACACTACGACCAAAAACAAGCGCACCATGCCAGAAAAAATGGAGATCAAGAAGTTTGATCCTGTTCTTCGTAAGCATGTTATCTACAAAGAAGCTAAAATCAAATAATATCTGATCAAACCAGCCTCTTTTAAGATACTAAAGTCAACTACAGTAAACAAACACTGTAGTTGACAGCTTGGCCTTAACACCCTCAATTAAAAGTAGAGTCTTAGCTAGCACTAGCTAAAGCTTATACTAACGCCTCTTTCTTCTTGCCTTCTATATTAATAAGCTTTGTATCAGGCATTGTGGCTATGGAAAATGATTTTCTGAGTCTATTCGCACCCTTACAATCGATACTAAAGCGCTGCATAGTTTCATCCAATCTCAACGCTGTTAACTGCCCCCCCCATAAACAGCCCGTATCAATTCCATAACAATTACGCCCCTCATAGTAACCCAAGCTTGACCAATGCCCGAAGATAATACGCACATCTGCATTTTTACGCTTAGGCGCATCAAACCAAGGAAATAAATTATTAGGCTGAGAGCCTAATGGCCCGCTATTCACAAAATCAAGACGTCCTTGCGCATCACAATAACGCATACGGGTAAAACAATTAATAATAAACCGTAGCCTAGAAACACCTTTTAAATTAGGCGACCATATATTCGGCTTATCGCCATACATTTGCTTTAAAAAGCCCTCATAGTCTTTGTCTCTGAGCGTTTGTTCAGCTATGATAGCCATCTTTTGAGCTTTCTTGAAATCCCATTGGGGAGGTAATCCCGCATGCAGCAAGCAGAAATCATTGTTATAGTGAAATAAAGGCCGATGCCTTAACCAATAAATCAGTTCATCTCTATCAGGTGCATCAAGTACCTGAGTAAGACTATCCTTTTTATTGGCTATCTTTGGTAAACACGATGCTGCAAGTAAATGCATATCATGATTACCAAGCACTGTAACAGCTGACTTGCCTAAGGATTTAACAAAGCGCAGAGTTTCTAAAGATTTAGGTCCACGATTAACTAAATCACCAGCAAACCAAAGCTGATCAGAATTCTCATTAAATGAGATAACATCAAGCAGCCTTAATAAATCATCAAAGCAACCTTGTATGTCCCCTATGGCGTAAATAGACATTTAACTAATGTAAGGTTCTTGGAATAGATAAGGTAAATTTAGGAATTAGAGCATTAAAGTTTTCACCTTCATCAGAACACATGGCATATTGACCATGCATAGTTCCAACTGGGGTTTCAAGTATCGCACCACTGGTATAACGAAACATTTCACCGGGCTTAAGATAAGGTTGCTCACCAATAACACCATCACCTCTAACCTCCTGAATCTTGCCATTTGAATCGGTAATTAACCAATGTCGATTTAAAAGCTTAGCAGGTACCGATCCTTCATTAGTTATAGTAATGGTATAAGCGAACACATACTTACCTTTTTCAGGAGCTGATTGCTCAGCAATAAAATAAGGCTTAGATTCAACTATTATTTTGTTTTTTTCAGTCATTGATAGATCATATGGTTATTACTTCTTTATGAATTCATTGTAACTTATCATTAATCGCAAGTAACTATTTCATATTAATAAACAGTGGATGAAAAAAACATTTTTCCGCTCACCTAATTAGGACACAACATTGTATATTCACATCATAGGCATTTGCGGAACCTTTATGGGCGGACTTGCCGTCATTGCCAGACAAATGGGTCATGAAGTCAGTGGCTCAGACCAAAATGTTTATCCTCCTATGAGCACACAACTAGAGGAACAAGGCATAGAGCTAATGAATGGTTTTCAGCCTGAAAACCTAATCGGAGATCCCGATCTAGTAATTATTGGCAACGCGCTATCACGAGGAAATCCTGAAGTTGAAGCCGTCCTAAACCAAGGTCTGAATTATGTTTCAGGCCCACAGTGGCTAGCTGAGCATGTACTCCATGACAAATGGGTGCTAGGCGTTGCAGGAACTCACGGAAAAACCACAACATCGAGCATGTTAAGCTGGATACTGGAGCATCAAGGCTATAATCCTGGCTTTTTAATCGGAGGCATACCTCTAAACTTCGGCATTTCGGCAAGACTAGGCGGCGGGCCTGAAAACAAATCAGGCTTCTTTGTCATTGAAGCAGATGAATATGATTCTGCATTTTTTGATAAACGCTCAAAGTTTGTTCACTATAGACCACGCACAGCGATACTCAATAATTTAGAATTTGATCATGCTGATATTTTTCCTGACCTAGACGCCATTAAACGACAATTCCACCATCTGGTTAGAACCGTACCTGGCGAAGGTCTTATTATCTGCCCAGAGCATGATAATAACCTAAAAGACACCCTTAACATGGGGTGCTGGACGCCTGTTGCCAATACTTCTATTAATGGTGACGCACTTTGGAATGCCGACCTAATAAAAGCCGATGGCAGTCGCTTCTCCGTACTCTTTGAAAACCTTGAGCAAGGCATCATAGACTGGACACTAACCGGCAAACACAACGTTTATAACGCCTTATCTGCCATAGTTGCTGCAAGCCATATAGGAATATTACCTAAAGATGCTATAACCGCACTAGGGCAATTCAAAAATGTTAAAAGGCGCATGGAAGTCATCGCCAGCATTAACGGCGTAACACTCTACGATGATTTTGCTCATCATCCAACGGCTATTGCAACAACCCTAGATGGCTTACGCAAACAAGTGGGGCAAGAACGTATTATTGCTATTGTAGAGCCCCGATCTAATACCATGCGCCTTGGCATCCATACCCAAACACTAGCTGAATCATTAAACTTAGCTGATATAGCCATCATTTATCAACCACAAAACTTAGGTTGGGATTTAAGTGCCGTACAAAAATATGCCGATAACATAACAATCTATTCCTCACTAGAGGACATCATTGCTAAACTCAAAGAGGAAGCGGAGCTTGGAGGACATTTTGTATTAATGAGCAATGGTAGCTTCGGTGGAATTTATGAGCGTTTACAAGCTGAATTAAGGCTACCAGTTTAAGACGAGGCAGTTTAGCTTAATCGTTCACTTTTAGACAGGGCTCTCTTAATAGCAGACAAAAGGCTAAGGGTGCATCTGTACCACATTAAGTTGCTAGCCCACTATGCTTCACCTTTAGCCCTGAGCCTTTCGTCTGAGCTAAAACTGTCCCACCTTAAGTGGGTAGCCTGAATTGAACCTAGCCAACGAAACTTAAAAAGCTATATATAAAATAGAAGTTATGTAAACTTCATAACACTTAACGCTACCATTTAGAGCTCTCATGACTAAAGAAATTATATTAACTGGCATTACCACCACTGGCACCCCTCATTTAGGTAATTATGTAGGTGCTATTAAGCCAGCCATTGCCGCCAGTAAAAATGCCAATGTTACGCCCTTTTACTTTCTAGCTGACTACCATGCCTTAATTAAATGCCAAGAGCCGGAAAGAGTAAGGCGCTCCAGCTTAGAAATCGCTGCAACTTGGTTAGCCTTAGGCCTAGATACCTCAAATGCAGTTTTCTATCGTCAGTCAGATGTTCCAGAAATCATGGAGCTCATGTGGATGTTGACCTGCGTAGCCTCTAAAGGCTTAATGAATAGAGCACATGCTTATAAAGCAGCAACCGCAGAGAATGAGCAAAGTGGAGAAAACGATCTCGACAAAGGCGTTAATATGGGCTTATTTGCTTATCCCATACTGATGGCCGCCGACATACTGATGTTTAATGCCCATAAAGTCCCTGTCGGGAAAGATCAAATACAGCACATTGAAATGGCCCGAGATATTGCCGGACGATTTAATCATATTTATGGTGAACATTTTGTGTTACCAGAAGCAGTTATTGATGAGCATGGCGCCACACTTTCGGGTATGGATGGTCGTAAAATGAGTAAAAGCTACAACAACACGATTCCTTTATTTGAACCTGAAAAGAAACTAAAGAAACTCATTAACAAAATTCAAACAAATTCTTTAGAACCAGGTCAAGCTAAAGATCCAGACACCTGCACCTTATTCAGTATCTATAGAGCATTTGCCAGTACAGATGAAGTTTTAGACATTCGTCAACGTTATGCTGAAGGCATCGCTTGGGGCGAAATGAAAAGCGTGCTCTTCGAACACATCAATGAACACATCACACCGGCAAGAGAGCGTTATGAAGCGTTACTTCAAGCGCCTGAGCATATTGAAGAACAACTACAAGAAGGTGCACTAAAAGCAAGAGCCGTTAGCGCACCCTTTATGAAAGAATTACGTAAAGCTGTAGGCATTTCTAGAATTTCACTATAGTCATAATCGACACAGAGTGACGGAATCAAACCTGTCACTCCACATATACCAGCGGCTATACTGTTTTCTCATCTAAAAATTTAACTTGCTCAAGCTAAGTATGAAACACCAAAACCTAAATATTATGTATCTAAGACCTTTTTTATTGTCAAATAAACTCTAAAACCATATCGGTATTCTTTTCGCCGAGCTTACCTATATATTAAATATTACAGTCACTGACTACTCATCAAAATATTTATAAATTCTTTATTAGTAAAAGGTTTAGCTAAAAAATTACATATAATCCCATCCGCCACGGCTTGATGAATCACAGGATCATCTTGATAATAATAACCAGAAACTAATACGACAGAGGGTTTATCCTTCTTCAATAGGCTTGCATATTTCGCCACATCAAAACCGTCCATATCGGGTAGTTTGGCATCTAAAAATACAGTAGAAAAACGTCCCTTCGCTAACTTTAAGCAGGCATCTTCACCGGTATAAGCGGTAACTACATTAAAACCTTGAGACTGGACTAACTGTGAAATAATCCAACACATATCCGGCTCATCATCAACTATGAGTATATTTTTGCTCATTACCTTAAATGAAAGGGAGCGTGATAATTATTGATGCACCTTGACCCAACTGACTTTCTGCCTGAATTGAACCAAGATGCTGTCTAATGATGCTGTAACAAATAGATAAACCTAAGCCCGTTCCCTGCCCTACTGGTGAAGAAGTATGAAACGGATCAAATATATTTTCTAACTCACTGGGTGGAATACCAATACCTGTATCATTAATGCGGATATTCACCCGATCTCCAATAGTAGTCACTTTAATATCTAATGTCCCGCCATTAGGCATGGCATTAATCGCATTAAGAAATATATTCATAAATACTTGTTGTAACAATCCAGGCACGCCCAACACCAAAATTATTTTTTTTTGTGTAGACATCTGCATTTTAATTTTTTGTACTTTGGCTTGATTAACGACTAACTCTATCGTTTCATTAAGCACAGAAATCAAATCTACTTCTATCATTTCAGTATCAAGCGAAGAACGGGCAAAACGTAGCAAATTTTCTATAATCACAGACGCTTTCTGGATATTAGTTTGTATTTTTCTGGCACATTCTTTTTGAAACTCCTTGCTAATACTTTCTTCCTGTAAAAACTGTGCTGACGAAGAACAAATAGCCATAGGATTACGTATTTCATGAGCAATGCCACTGGCCATAACCCCCAATGCTGTCAGTTTTTGTGATTGTCGTAACTGTAATTCTAATTTACGCCGTTCGGCTAAATCTCGACCAACAACTACCGTACCAATAGTTTTTGAAAAATCATCTTTCATAGGTGAAAACACCCAAGAAATTAGAATTTTTCCGTTGTCACTATGATTTATTAAGTTAAATTCCGTTGTGTGCGTAGCATTACTGGTTTTCATACGCTGTAATATCTGACGAACTTCCTGTGTTTGATATGGATCACAAAGATCATAAAAATAGCGTCCCAACACATCTTGTGTACTTAAGGCAGATAGTTTTTCTGCTGCTGAGTTCCACGTTAATATATGCCCATCAATATCAGTCGACAATACGATATCGCTGGCACTTTCAACAACTAAAGCCAATTGTCGCTCGATGCGACGAACTTCTTCTGAAAGACGAAACTGTTCGGTAACATCTTCCATAACTAGCATTATTTGCTCACTACTAATCGGTAAAATTGAATAATAATAAATACGAAAGGGAATGCCTGGCGCACGATAAGTCATTTTTTGCCCCTTTAAAGGCACTCCACTCTGAAAAACATTGAATATACTTTCTTCAATACCTGTGCTCTGTAAAATGACAAGAGGAAATACCTCTGCTAAAAACCTACCCACTATATTTTCTTTGCTGCGCTGACTTTTCAATAAAAAATTTTCATTAACCCAGAGTACTTGCAGCTGCCTATTTATCATTAATACGGAAGAAGGAATGACATTTAGAAGCATTTCAAACTGAATTTTAAAGTTATTCTCAAGTACATTTTTTAACATAAGCTATAGCGTCTCTATTCGCTGGCGAAATTATAAGGTGGCCAAGGCCCACTAATGGCAGTTGTGCCACCTATGATGCTCATCAATTCAAGGAAGCGCTCACGAAAAGCACTTAACTCATTACGTGGAACTAAGTAACTTAATAGATAAGTTTGTTGCCCATTAAAAACACTCATGGCAGCACAACGTTGGCGGTACAGTCCTGTCAATTTATTATTCAAAATTTCTGCTTGTTGTTCAATATGCTCAGGTATGGCATAAGCACGTTTTCGCGCCAGTAAATAATTATGGCCAGTAACTGATTGTTGCAAGGGAATTGCATTATCAGTCATTAATTCGAACGATAAACGTATCCCAATTTCTTCACAATTATTGAATTCCACTAAAAGCTCTTGGTAATGGACCTGATGCTTATGAAGCAAGCCTTTAACCTCGTCATCATTTTTTAAAATACTGCCATAACGCATAGGAATCAATGTGGTTTGTTGATGAATTTGCATCACTTGCTCACCAAAAGCTAAAACGATAGCGGGTTCTCGGCTAATTTCAGTGTCACAGTTCGTTACAAGAGCTGTTAACCCTACCGCGCTAATTAAGCTAATAGTAGGCTCAACAAGGAATTGCGCATTTTCCATGACAATGCCATACAACAATAAACTCATAACTCAGAAAAATGAGAAAAGCTATAGGGTGCCCAAGGACCCGTTACTCGAAAACTAAAACCATAGATTTCATATTGGTTAGTAATACAAGTAAGTTGTTGCTGAAATTCGGGAACTTTTTCTACAGGAACTAAATAGACCGAGTGTAAAACCTTATCATCAGTTATCCGCCGAGAACGATTATCATGAATTAATGGGGATAATTCTTTTTGTAGCGATGTTAAGCATTGAACTAACCAACCATTTAATTCAGAATCTAAATTTCTGCGCAATTTCTGTTCTTCAAGATGTCGGCGACCGGCACCGTCAGGCAAAACAAAACGTCCAGAATGTAAGCCTTCAGTTAATAAAACATCGACCGCCTGCTTGCGATCTAATGTTGCTTCCAACGACCATTCCTGACAGCCTGAGACATGGTGTATTACAGCTAATATTGCATTGGCGTTATGTTTCATTTCCCACGCCAATGCACTTACATTAGAAAATAAGGTGCCAAACGTTAGAGGGTAAACTGGCCCTTGATCCATTAGTTTGTCAATAACCAGTGCATGTCGACATACCCGAGGTGTCAACCAAGCGACATTTTGTAAATTAATTTCACCGGCTTCACCAGTAAAATCATTTATTGATACTGAACTAATTATCGCCTGTAACCCAATGCACCTATACTTACTGAGCACATGCTCATCGTCGACACCCAAAATTGATGGCACAACTAAACCTGGTAAGGTAAATCCATAGACATATATAGCAGTATCGATTTCTGCCTTAGCAATCACCTACCATCCTCATCACCAAACATTTCTGCAATGACCTCATCAAAATCATACTGCTCAATACATACTTTTAATTTTTTATTTTTTTTATCAGTTTTAGATTGCTGTACCGCACGACGCAAGGCTGCTAAAGCGGCACGATTACATACTGCGGCTAGCTCTGCACCACTGGCATCAAAACAACGAGTTGCTAATTTATTGACACTAATGTTTTCGCCCAAGGGCTTATTACGCAAATGCACTCCCAAAATTTGTTGACGTGCTTCTTCATCAGGCAAGCCTAACTCGACAATTTCATCAAAACGTCCTGGACGGAGCATAGCAGGGTCAATCAAATCAGATCGATTGGTTGCCCCCATTACAAATACACCTTTAAGTTCTTCCAAACCGTCCATTTCCGTTAAAAATTGACTTAATACTCGCTCGGCAACATGAGAGTCTGTAGATCCTTCTCCTCGCGATGGCACAACAGAATCGACTTCATCGAGAAAAATAATACACGGCGATGCTTGACGGGCTTTGTGAAACAACTCGCGCACACCTTTTTCAGAATCACCGACATAGCGAGACATAAGAGCAGGGCCTTTCACTGAAATAACATTCACGCCACTTTCATGGGCAATAGCTTTTGCAATTAGCGTCTTACCCACGCCAGGTGGCCCAACTAATAACAGACCTTTGGGAGGCTTAACACCCGCTTGCTTATAAAGTTCAGGGTATTTAATTGGCCACTGAACTGACTCTATCAAGCGACGACGCACATGATCCAGCCCGCCAACATCTTCCCAGCGGACATCAGGAATATCTACAAATAACTCACGAATCGCTGAGGGTGATACTTCGCATAAGGCCGCTCTAAAGTCATCCATGGTCACCGTTAAAGCAGCCAAACGTTCATAAGGAATTTCAGCTGCACTGAAATCAATTTCAGGAAGTAGGCGGCGCAATGCGCTCATTGCTGCTTCGCGACATAAGGCTTCTAAATCAGCACCAACAAAACCATGGGTTACATCAGCAACAATGTTTAACTCTACGTCGTCATTAAGCGGCATGCCCCTACTGTGAATCTCGATAATTTCATGACGACCTTCACGGTCAGGGATGGGGATGGAAATTTCCCGATCAAAACGTCCTGGACGACGTAAGGCGGGGTCAATTGCATTAGGTAAATTAGTTGCTGCGATAACAATAACCTTGCCTCGACTTTTTAGACCATCCATTAAAGCCAAGAGCTGAGCTACGATACGTTTTTCTACATCACCTACGACTTTGTCTCTATGGGGTGCAATAGAATCAATTTCATCCAAGAAAATTATACTGGGACCTTTTCGTTCTGCTTCCTCAAAAATTTTACGTAAATGAGCTTCACTTTCACCGTAGAATTTATGTACGATTTCAGGGCCACTAATAGTAAAAAATTGGGCATCTGTTTCTTGAGCAATAATACGAGCAATCAGAGTTTTTCCGCACCCAGGAGGGCCTGCCAGCAATACACCTTTGGGTGCACCTATACCCAAGCGTTCAAAGACTTCTGGATAACGTAAAGGCAGTTCAATCATTTCTCTAATACGTCTTACCTGACCTTTAAGCCCCCCCACATCTTCATAAGATAGGCGTTGTATACTTGCTCCAGAGCTCTTAGCTTCTTTCGATTGGCCAATTACCAGTGTTGTAGTGGGATTAATCATTACTGCACCGTCGGGTACGGTACTCTCTACCTTAAATTCTGCAGAACGACTACCGAACAAATGAGCCCGTAACAAGTCACCTTTTTTAACCGCTAAGCCATCAAGCAGGCTACCGATGTAGTCTAAATCGCGTGGACTTGGAGTGATTGTAGTGGGAATAAGGATAATACGATCAGCATGTTTACAGGTAACGGTTTGAATAAGTGCTTTATCATCCAAACTCAGGCCAGCGTTGCGTCTGGTCAATCCATCTAATTGCACAACGCCCTTGCCCCTTAGATCAAGATACGTGGGCATTAGTTTGGCAATACCACTCCCTTTTGAACCCGCTATTTGGACAATATCTCCGACGGCTAAATTTAATTTAGCCATATCCGCTGGATCAATACGCGCGTAACCACGCCCTGCATCCTTGACTAGGGCTTCAGTAACTTTAAGTTTAAGTTCTTTAGTCATGACACTCTCACAATTTTAGTTTGACTTCTAAAATGCCGTTATGACAAGACCGTTCTATTGATGTGCTCTCAAACGAACGCGGCAAAACGACTTCTTTGTGATATTTCTTGCCACCTTTTTCAGCATGTAACACTAAAATATCACCGTTTAAATCTAAATGAATGTCTTCGTCAGCTACACCGGGCATTTCCGCCACTATTAAAATGTGATCACTTTCTTCGATGACATCAATAAGGGGTTCAGACATTTCATGCACTATTGTTTCTCCTGTTTTTTCATCACGATGAACATTGCCGAAAGGTTCTATACGTGGTTCTTGGTTACCATCCAATCCCATTTTCATCGAAAATCCGTAAACCGCTTTGGCATCTTTGTTGCCACCCGTGTCAATATCAAAAACTCCACTTCGTTTTAATTGCTCACCTTTTTCAGCCAACCCACCCAATTTTTCGACTAAATCTCCCAAGCCACGTAATATGCCTTCTACATTATCTGTTAAGTTAACTTTTTTACTAGTCATCACTACTCCCCCTCAGGTGTTATTATATTTTTAAGCTTAGAGCACAGTGATTTGTAGTCAATTTTTAACCGCCGTGCTGCTTCTGCTTTATTGTTGCCTGTTTCTTTTAGAACAGATTGAATTATAAATTGATCAGTTTTTACGCTATTAATACGATTAATTTCCGTTAAAGATAAGCCGCTATAATCATCTTGAGCTATACATTTCAAGCATGATCTAACTGTATGATTTTCTTTCGGCTTTGGCATTATTTTAGCGGAGACTATTGGATTTAAAGCTATATTAGTTGGCTTAGCATTATAGGGAGCGAATAAGAAACTTAGATCTTCTACAGTAACTTCTTCATCAGAGATTAATGCAACTCGTCGAATAACGGCACGTAATTCGCGAACATTCCCGGTCCATGGATGACGTAGCAGTATTTTTTTAACTTCATTTGGAAAAGTTAGTAACTCTTTGGAAAGCTCAGTACAGACTTCCTTCATAAAACGATTGGCTAAAAAAAGTATATCCTCGGACCGCTCTCGTAATGGTTTGATTTGAATGACATATTCATTGAGGCGATAATATAAATCTTCTCGAAATCTACCTTTAACTACCTCATCTAGTAAATATTCATTACTGGCGACAAGTATGCGTACATTTACATGAATGGCTTTTACACCGCCAATACGATAAATAACATGCTCTTGTAAGACCCGTAACAATTTTGATTGTGAGGATAAAGACATATTGGCTATTTCATCCAGAAACAAAGTTCCACCATTAGCGGCTTCAAATTTACCTATGGAACATTGATCCGCACCAGTAAAAGAGCCTTTTTCATGGCCAAACAATTCATTTTCAATCAATGAATCCGACATCGCACCACAATCAATAGGTATAAAACTTGCCATCGCACGTTTACTTGATAAGTGAATATTACGGGCAATCATTTCCTTGCCCGTACCTGTTTCACCTTGGATAATCACTGAAAAGTCAGTGTGCGCCACGCGGACAATATCTTTTATAATCTGTTGAGTTTCCGAGCTTTTACCCATAAGCTCACTAATTCGAGAGGAAATATCTCTATTAAGCAGGCTATTTATATCATTTTTGGTGCCACGTGTTTGTACCGCACGATTAACTAATTCCAAAACTCTATTATTATCAAAAGGTTTGGGTAGGTAATCCCACGCTCCGGCTTTTATGGCACAAACTGCGCTTAAAATACCGGCAGTACCGGTAATTATAATAACTGGGAGTTGTGGATACAGACTATGAGCTTTAGCTAATACTGCCATTCCATTAGGTTCAGGAATAACACTATCGAGTAGCAGTAAGTCAGGCTCGCACTGTAATAGTAAATTTATAGCTGTGTTGCCATCATAACCTTGTTGGGTTTTATAGCCAGCATGCTCCAAAAGATGAGCCAACAGGTCACAAATATCCTTATTGTCATCAATAATTAGAATGTAACCGGAATTAGTTGGGTTCATTGGCTAGATAATTCATACTAGTTTTCTTTAAATATTCAATTTATAAATACAATCGACAATAAACCATTAAATTATTGCAAGCTATCAAGTGCTAACTGGCCATAGACTCTTAAGAAGTTATGAAAATCTATGGGCAAAAACAATGATGTCTTTTATCTAACGACTATATTCATGAGTTAATTTTAAAAAGCATTTACTTTGTCAATTGAAGTCAGTTTATTAGTTTTATATTCAGCCGGTCAATGCGTATGAATACGTATATAAACTAAAAATGGTTAGTTTTACCAATAAAAACCATCAACTTAGTCTATTAAACTCATTTTCTCTAACACCCTGTTTAAGACTTAAAAATGATACTTTTCATCGCGACAATTAAATTGTTTTAGATATTATTCATTACTGCGCTAGCAAACTTATGAGTAGCTCAGGAATTACAGCCCTTTATAATATTCGGCTTTCCTAGCGGTTGAATAACGACAATATCTTTGGGCAGCTTTTTTTCAATATTGTGCATAAGTCCAAGAAAAAGTATGCCCATTTCATTGTTCTGTAATGTTTCATCAATTCGCTGGGCAATGTATTCATCCCTCAGATCTAATAATGTTTGTGCATCTTCTGAACAGGTCTCAGTCGAATCTACAGCACTTAGCATCTGTGTCATTAAGGCATACTCTCTAGCTAAAAGTTCTGGAGATTCTGTACCTATAAGCATTCCGCCTTTTTGATTTAAAGTTTGCAGCAATCTATGATTAAGACTTCCTGATTCTGCGACTTCAGCCACAATTTCCTTTATTTCCCCACAAACAGGCAAGCCGTCCTGGTAAATTTTTATAGTTTTATAATCCAACCTCAACCCTTCAATAGTTGAACCTATCATTTCCCAAAATTGCTGGACCGCATCAAGGTAGTTGTTTTGCTGCTCATTAGTTCGAATATTACTGGCCACTTGACTCAATGAGCCTAAGTCCTGAGGACTATGAATAATAGGGAAATATATTAATGCACGCATAAAAAGGTATCCTTAGGTAAGAGTCTTTTCAATGGCTGGTTGTAATGATGCTAACTTTGCCTCTAACTGTTGCAAACGATCTTCTAATTCAATATTAGGTAATGTTGCCGCTCTGGCTTTTGAATCAAAAGCTGGATTACCAGTCCACCAATCTAAGCCCATTTCTAGAGCTTTATCAACAGAGCAAATTAGTAAACGAATTTCAAGTGTGAGTAATTCGACCTCTACTAATCGTATTCGAATGTCGCCACTTATAACAATACCCTTATCTAATAGCCTCTCTAACAAATCTGCTACCGTAGTCGAATTTGTTGAATGGGTTAGTTTTTTATTATCACTCATGATGTAAATCCTTTCATTATTCGATCCACAGGCCTTTACTCCTAATTCACAATTATTCTAATGAGTAAATATTAGAATAATTGTAGTATCCCTAATGACACACTTAAACAACCCAATGCATAGGTTAATTTGGTATCATTCCATTTAAGGAGTACATTGCTCTAGTCGCTCAAGAACATCTAAAGACAATCGTAACTCACCCTCTTTTTCATATCGCTGGGAAATCGTCAGTAAGGCTAATTTCGCTAGATTACATTCATCACTATCGGGATATTCTTCTGTAATTTTTAAAAAAACATCTATCGCTTGACGAAGTTCGTTTTTATCAAGCCAGATATTACCCATACGCAAAAGAAAACTTCGAGTTGACGAATTAATATCTGTAGTAGTAATCGTGTTGTTACGTCTATCTCGGCCTCGTGTTTCATAAATCCTAGGCGAGTTGATATCTGAAGCATTAGTAGCCATAATGTAACTCCTTTAAAAAATAAACACTTATAATCTGTTCATGAATAACAAACATAGATTCAAATTATTATTCATTGACGTATTTTTATAATAATCGCCCCAAAGGGCCTAAGTTTAAATTCAAATCTTCATCTTTTAGTCCAAAGACCTTGCACATATTTTCCAACTCTTCGGCTTGACACATTAGCGTCATCCCCAATCGTTCAATTTCTTCATCACTTAACGAACCTGAATCCATTCGCCTTATAGCTTGTCGTTCAAGTAATTCATGCAACAATTTAACTAGCGTTAAGACAAGTTGCGCTAACCCATTACGAACTCGATCACTATCAATTTCTATTTTCCTTGGCACTTTTGCAGTAACTTGCTTTCTAGAGATGAACGGTATTGCGTCAATCTTAGAAGAATTTGATAAGCCATTATTATTCATTATTCACTTCCTCGTAATTGTTTGCCAGTTTCAACTGAAGCAATCAAAGCCTGAAGGCTTAAGTAAATCAAATCAATATTAGCTACTGAAACTGTAATATCGGCAACAACAACAGCGCCTTTATTTAATAAGCGATCCAATGCTTCACATAAAGAAACTTGTTCATTTTCATTTTGATAACTCTTATTCATTGACATAACCTTCACTCCTAAATAGCTTTCGTGTAAAGACGTGAACCCATGGTCATAAGTTCAATTAAATCAACAGGGGCATTTTGCCGATAAACAAATTCAATTGGTAAATTAGGGAACTTTTTTTGAGCTATTTTCAACAGTTCTAATTCACGTTTTGCAATGGCTTTACAAAGATCACAAATACTATCAGATGTCATCTGATTGATAATTAGCACTTTTATAGTTACACCTAATTGCTCTAACGCACTTACCATGTCGTACGTTTTATTTATTGCCAAATAAGTTGGTATCGTAACGGCATAGACTCCTGTTTGCTCATTTGACTGTAAAAGTATGCGCAGGCTTTTTAATTCCCGTGAAAGAATTACTAATCGTTCAGATAAATGTGGAAAGTGCATTATTTTTCTATATTTAAGCAATAATTTAAAAAACATTCTTAGCCAATTTTGAATCAATTCTGGCAATTCAAGTAATCGTATTAAATATCCACTAGGAGCTGAATCGAGTACTATCATGTCATAATCACCGTTATCAAGATGATCAACAATAGCTGTTAGCGCCATGATTTCATCTAATCCTGTCGGTGCTAGGTCAAGTAAGCGCTCCAATACTTCACGATCAAAAGTAATATCTAAATGTGGTAAAGATCCTTGTAAAAAATCCTCCAATTCTGTTTTATAATCAAGCCGAATTTTTTCAAAAGCGGCTTCCGCATTTATTTCTTGAGCATCCAATTTATAAAACACTTGCGTAGGAGTAGATAGAACCTTCATCCCTAAACAATCACTAATAGAATGAGCTGGATCCGTAGAAAATAATAAAATCCGTAGCTCTGGAAAATCATTTTGTAGGCGCAATGCCGTCGCGCAAGCCAACGTTGTTTTACCTACTCCACCTTTACCCGCAAAAATCATTAATCGTAAATTTTTGTCCGGTAGTTGAATTGGGTTTTCAATATGTGACTGTAGATTATTAGCATTTTTAGGTATCGTTTTGATCTGATTATTATCAAGTATTCGTAACTCAGACCAAAATAATTCAAGCAGCTTATCTCTGGGTTCCTCTGTAAGCATTGGAAGCGTCCAAAATATCTGTTTAGGTAAGCTTTCAATGATTTTATTAAGAGCGAGCATTTGTCTACTATTCTCTGCAGAACAAGCTTTACAGTTACTTGCTGGTATTAATCGATTAACAATGATATCTGACATAAACACTTTATGTTCACTTAAGGTGCTTACTAGATCGATACTTTCTTCTACAATCATTGCTTCCGCAACCATTACTAAAATAAAGTTACAGCGCTCTTTATCCATCATCAACGTATCAATAGCTTTTAACGAGTTATTCATCCCAATTAAAAAAACATCCAAATTATCCAAGTGTTTATATCCACTAAAATGACTTCGCATATATCTATGCTTAGCAAGCAATGTATCCAAAGCGATTAACCAACGATGAATCAATTCGGGCATGCTTAATAATCGTAAAGTATGGCCAGTCGGTGCTGTATCTATAATAATACGATAGTAGTTATCTTCTTGAGTCCATTCGGAAATTTTAAGAAATGCTGCTAATTCATCCATACCTGGAAGTGCTGAGTTCATTAATCCTTGAATATCATCTTGATCCAGAAAAGTTCCGCGATCAGCAATTTCTTGCAAAAATGCGTTATGCTTTAATTTGAATTCACTCAATGCTGTTGAAGCATTCAATTCACGCACCTCCAAATTTTTTGGCACTATCAAATTTGAAATTATATTTAGTAGTGAGTGTGCTGGGTCGGTTGAGACTAACAAGAAAAGATGTTGTGGATAAGTTTCTGCTAATTTTAAAGCAGCTGAAGTTGCGCACGTGCTTTTTCCTACTCCGCCTTTACCGCCAAAAAAAACCAATTTCAGCGAGCCTTCCTGAAGAAATTGGGGGCAGACCATAGCATTCATATCGACTCATCCTCATCATCCTCGTCTCCTATCAGATCGTCCTCCTCATTTAAAGCGTCTAATCTATCTAGCAAAAGAGTCTCCTGTTGTTCAAATTCTTCTTCAGTAATCTCGCCTGTTTCTAGTTGCATATAAAGTTCTGTCAGAGTGTCACGAATTCTATCTGCTTCGCCAGATAACTCTTCTTCTGCTAATTCATGGATTTTTTTAAAAATCCAATTGATGCCTTTAACAGGCGAGAATAATATGTCATCGACTAATAACATAGCCTTACCGGCGATTATTATTTATTGTCGTTAACGGACTCTTCTTCGCGATAGGTGCATGTAAATCTAATGTAATAAAGTTATGCGGCGCCCATGGCCCGGTATAATCAAACAGATAAACGTTATCAAACTGTTTTGAGGCTTCAAAAACACCCTTAGCAAAATCGTCTAGTTTTTCTCTTTCAACTAAACAAGCTAGATTCATGACATCTTTTTCTCTTTTAACGGCAGTTTCTACAATATCTTCGCAATAATTAAATAATACGTCTTTTACTTTTTCAGTGAATTCTATTCTGTCGGCATTTCTCAACGATTGATACAAATTGCCTAAACGAATTTTTTCATCACGATGATTTACGTTATTGGCATTTTTATCCCAGATTTCATCTCGCCCTTGTCTTAAGCTTGGATGAGTAGCTACGTAATATTCATAAATATTAGCGACGTCCCATGAAACGCGTAAGCCCATTTCTACTCGCCCATTCAATCGCTCAAAATGCTCTCTGATAGCTTCCTGGTTGGAGGCAAGAAGTTTTTCTATAGCTTCAGAACTTCGAGCAATAACACCGAATCGCATCGGTAATACAGTACTATCTTCAGTCAATGAGTGTAAAACAGATTGATGTGCACTGATATTTCTTCTATCAGGACGTAAACGAGTACTAGCGGTATCACTAACAACCGCTCTTAATCCATTTTGATCAATGGCATAAACCGCTGCAGACTCAAGTCCGCGCATTTTATAGCTAGGTTTTAATCCATCTGAAGCACAAAGAGCGTAAAGCACTTTCGCTCGATTATCCCTTAATTTATTAGTGCTCATAAATCTTTCCTTAATGAAATATACTTATTTTTTGCCTTACTGACTCGATTTAAACGGCAGTACTCTTCTAAACAAATGCGTCCGTAATCCGCAAGAATTTGTGACTTCCCTACCAAACTAACGCAAGAGCGAAAACTTTTCGCCATCCGTATCGTTCGGATATCAGCAATAGTATGAATTTTGTGCATAACAACAACCTCAATACTTGATTCGCAAACCAGCAGATTTCTTATTTTCAGTCGGTCTTGGCTTTTCTGTGTAATACAATCTCTCACATGCCGTCGTAGCACTTGTAAGTAACAGCTCTTTTTCTTTATCAATTTCAGCTATTCGCTTATCAATACTATTAATTCGTGATGACGCTACTTCACGTTCTCGTGTTCTTCTCCAACGCTCTAATTCTAGAGCGCCAACTTGAAAATAATCGCGATAGACTTGATGATCACGACTGCTACGTCCAGAATGTGTTTTAATATCTGAAACTGTTCGAGGCGGACTAGTAATTATGGCCATGTTTTTTACTCAACTATTTTTATTTTTGTGGATACTTTGATAGCCTCTGAACCCACTGGAGGACAATATTTACGAATCACACCATCAATCATTTCATGAAATATAGAACGTCCAGCATGTTGGATTTTAGCTGTTTCCATACTCAAAACATCGTAACAAATAGAGTGAAATAACTTATCACCATAACGTGGCTTCATACCTTGTATTTTTATGATACGTGCTATAGCTATACCCGCACGTAATCCATGCTTTGATTCGTGATCTTCACCATGTAACTCTCTGACTATATCCACAATGTGGCCAGACTCTTTTATTGCTAATTCAGATCGCGCATGAATTATTTGTACTTCAGTATCTCGGTCAGCCAGACCAACATTGATTGTAATCATACGATTCATTAAAGCATCTTGCGTTTTATGCGTACCCGCATATTCTTCCGGATTAGATGTAAAAATAGCTCTAAATTCAGGATGTACATCCATATATCCTTCGCCTGCACCTCGCAAACCTGGCAAATTTAAAATCCCTTCCGATAATACGGATAACAATACATTATTGGTATCCGCTTTAGAGCGATTGAATTCATCATAAATTAACATATCACCATTTCGACAAGCTGTTGTTAGACGATTGTCTACCCACATACGATTCATCTGTTCTTCAGTTTTTAATACTGAGTGAATGTAATTATCAACTAAACTACTTTTACGATATCCAATATCTTTTCCCGTTAAGTCAGAACTCACAAACTCTTCATTGCCTTGTAACAAGGTGACAGGACGCCCCCATTGTGAAGCTAAATGAAAGGCTAAAGTTGTTTTTCCTGTCCCAGATGGGCCTGCAAAATGTACTGGATAGCCCGCATTTAAATAAACCAACGATCGATCTATTATCTCTTTCACGTAGGACGTCACCACAAAATGATCACTAGCCTCTGGCACAATAAGATCATCTTTTACTTCATAATGTGAGCTTGAAACGCTATTTTGCTTCATCATAAATTCTCCTATGCCAAATGGCATCTGTCACTCCCTATAATTAGGGATAATATTTAACTACATTATTTTTCATAAATAAGGCTGTGAATGAGTTGAGCCCATACTTAATTTAATTATCAATATTTATGCCTAAAACCTAACAAAAAAATGAAATAAAGTAATTAAATAAATAAATAAACCTTTAGTATTTAAAAAACACCAAAGGTTTATAGCATAAACATTAATCTAAAATAGCAATATGTTTCATTAGGTTACGACTTACCATCTTTCAATCCTAAAAAACTCCTAGAGGATTTTGTCGTTTTTTTTGCCTTATTTACTTCTATACTCTCAACAAAATCCCCCTCCACCTTTTTATCTAAAACTTCATCCTGTGATGACAAAACATCTATATGTGTGTCATCAATCTTGGAACTAGCTATACTAGGAAAGAGACTTTTTTTTTTGCTATGTCGAAAAAAACAGCGTGTGCTCCGGCTCTATCTTGTGACGCTTTTTTAATAAAAGCTCCTACACTATTTTTATTAGCCGCAACAAAATCAGCTCTTTCTTTAGCAGAACGTTTAACCATATTTCTGTGTTCAATATTAAAGTCGGTTAGCAATGCTAATGTTTTTTTTGACACATCATTAACAAAAGCAGCGCGTTCTTCGCGTCCCTGGCGCCCCATTACCTGACGAAAATGCTGAAATCCATTTATTAAACGAGTAACTTCATGAGTGTTATTTTTAACAAATACTGTTCTAATTTTGGCTTCTTGAATTCCCTTACTAACACGAGTTGCAGCGAAGTCAATAAGCTGTGCTCTTACATTAGAAGTACGTGTATTTTGTTCAAATAGTCGCTGCTCATGACTATTGTCAATATGAGTTCGTAATTTAGTCATGTCATTTGTGAAAATTCCCATAGGTGTTCTCCTTAGGTTATCTCTTTTAAATAAAACCCCAACACTTGATTATTGAGGAGGTAAAAAGCGCCCAATCTGTCACATAAAAAACACTTGGGCACTCTAACTTTTTTAATTTAATTAAGCTGGAGTAGCTGCGCTAGCTGTAAGGCCAATTGCTTCAGCATATTTCAAATAGGTTTCAACAGAAGCAATAACAACGCGTGCTTCTATAGAAAGCAATTCAATTCCGACCAATGAAACCTTAACCCATGCATCAATTACAATACCTTTGTCAAGAATACGGTCTAC
>CAMDOP010000019.1 GCA_945903675.1 Crenothrix polyspora | reverse complement strand
CGCAAACCCGTCGATAGCTTAGGCGCACCTAAAGCACCTAGGAACCAGAAGTTACCGTTACTATTAGGTTTGGTGATCGTGGCTTTAGGGACGTTGTTGCCTTTGTTAGGTCTGTCGCTGATTGTTATTCTAGTGCTTGAGTTTGCCTTGTTATGCCGTATTACAAAAGTTAAGGCGTTTTTGGGCATAGGGTGATTTGTAGGTTGGGGTGAGTGATAACGAACCCCAACGCAATACGCGATTTGTTGGGGTTGGGGTTCGCGTTGCTTCACCCCAACCTACTGTGATCAGCATGCGCTTATTGACGCTGCTGATTTATTGCCGTATTTATCCAGTCCCTAATTTGTGCGTAAGCTATGGGAGCATGTTTTATCACTAGCGCTATCAGTTCTAATAGTAGCGTTTTAAGACGTAGGAGTTTGGGCTTAATGGCGGCAAGATTAACGGCTCGATTTTTTACTTTGCCGATTTTACACAGCCAGCGTAGTAAGCCGCTCATATACAGCACGAATAAACTGATGCCGCTAAAAAACCAAGCTAAGCGCCCTGTGGCGCTTAAGGCTTCTCCGGTATGTAATGGCCAAACCCACATAGTAAAAGCCTCGCCAGAAGAGAAGGTGTTAGGATTTCGTACTTCTTTGATCTGTCCGCTCCAGCGATCTACCCAAACCGTG
Organism: Crenothrix polyspora; assembly: GCA_945903675.1. GTDB lineage: Bacteria > Pseudomonadota > Gammaproteobacteria > Methylococcales > Methylomonadaceae > Methylobacter_C. The sequence goes on along the minus strand of CAMDOP010000019.1, from coordinate 20,615 downwards.
GTGTAAGGGTGTCGATGATTAACTTCGCCAGTTTGCCTGATGTTAATCCTATAAATGCCGGTATCGCCTGCAGGTGTGGTGACGCGTCTAAGTTCTGCTTTGGGAAAGGCGCTTTGGGCAACAAACCACGCGGCGGATAAGCCGGTAGGGTGATTGTTTGGTATGGCAGTGCTGGTAATATTTCGTCCGGTTTCGCCATGTTCCATACCTGAGCTGCCAACCAGGGTTTCTAGGATGATAGGATAGCTAAGCAATATTCCTGTAAAGGCCAATACCATCAGGGGTGGTGCGCTGAACAGACCTATTAAGCGATGTAAGTCGAAGGCCAGCCACATCATGCCGGATTGATGACGTAGTTTAAAGGTTTGCGGTAAAGCTTTAAGGCCTGGCCACCATAGATACAGTCCAGTGCCGCAGGATATCAATAACAAGAGACCTAATAAGCCTACGGCATTCCAGCCAAAACGATCTAGCTTTAATTGGGTATGCAAATCAAGCAGCCCAGTGGTGGCGGTTTGCCCCCAAAAACGACTGGCAACGACTTCGCTAGTATAAGGATTGACCGACACCATCAGCGGTGCATAAAGCTCGAAAAAAGTCTCAGTCGGTTTGTCGTACCAGACGGTCGCCATGCTATGTGCTGAGCGCGGCATTTCTAAAGTCCAAGCGCCGTATCGGTTAGGATGGGCTGCTTTGACTGCGTCCATGATTTTATCAAGTGATTGGTAGCTGCCTTGAGCTTGTTCAATGACCAACTGTGGATTTAGTAATTCATCCAACTCTACACGATACATGCTAAGGCTGCCGGTAAGTCCCATGAGCGCGAAAAGAAAGCCGACGCTGAGTGCAAGATAAAGATGAACCTTAAGCCATGTGGCTCGTTGTAGTGTGCGTAGTTTGGGGAGTTGCATAGTTTAGATGGGGGAGAGGTAATGATTTTTGGTAACCAATTTAAGGTGAGACAGTTTAGCTTAATCGTTTACTTTTAGACAGCGGTCTCAAAAGAGCAGGCAAAGGGCAAAGGGTTAATCCTAGTATCTATCTAGCCTCTTAGGCTGAATCTTTTGCCCTGTGCCTTTCGTCTGCACTTAAATAATTCTATTCATTAAAATTATCGGGTAACCAGCCATTCGCTACGCAGTCTTTAAAACTCCAGCCGGGCATGGTTTCGGTTTTATAGCTCCAAAAGAACCAACCTAGATATTTTTCAAAGCTGAGTAGTTGTGCAGCAGCGTAGCCACGAAAGGCAAGGTTAGTCTGGAAATTATCCCTAGCTTTCGTTGGATAATTAAACGGGCCTTTAGACCATGCTGATTCGCTACGATAGTCCATACCCAAGCTCCATTCCCCGACATAAGCGGCATGGTTGAATTCGGTAATGATATCGTTAGCCTCATGTTGCCAATCGATGACGGCATCGCGTATATGATCGTAGATATTGGCATCTTGCTCGGCACGACCAAAACATTGGTAGCGATGTATATCTAGGATGATATTTGAATAGTCAGGTTCGCAAAGGAAGTCGCTGTAGTCTCTAAAGGTGCGAAAACCATCATGAAAAACCACTGCGACTTTATCGGCTGGGCAATATTTACGAATGCGTTGGTAAGCGTCTGTGGTGTATTGCTTTAACAGTGCGGTATCGAGTGTGCTGTGAGGTTCATTTAAGACTTCAATAGCGTGTAGAGCAGGGCGACGATGATAGCGTTCAGATAAGCGTTCAAGTACGTAGAGCGAGTGTTCAATATATTCAGGCTTAGTATGCCATTCGCAGACATTCAGGATGCCGCCGTTGTCGAATCCATTTTGGCAGCCGGGGGCTGCATGTAAATCGAGCACTATCGCTAAGCCAAGGTCTTCGGCCCAATCAAAGGCTTGATCAAGTATCGCTAAGCCACCTTCAACATAAGGATGTAAAGAACTGCCGTAGGCGGGGTGGTAAGGATAATCAGGGCCAAACAGCCAATGACCTATAGGAATTCGTACGGCATTAATGCCAATGTTGGCAAGCCAAGCAAAGTCTTCGCGGGTAATAAAATCATGCCAATGCTTCTGCAGCGCGGGCGTAGCTTTTGCGCCTAGTTCTACGCAGTAGGAAGTTTCGTCTTCGGCTTTAAGGCCAGCGAACAAGCTAGGTGTCATCCATTTTTCCAGCACTAGCCAGCCGCCGAGGTTAACGCCTCGAAGTTTTTTAAGTGCTTGATATGGGCTAGTTGTCAGCATGTTGGGGCTTTATAAGGCTATCGTTTTATGATGAAAAGCCGCAACTTGTGGTTGATGGCTAATGGTTAATAGGGATGCATCTGGAAGTTGTTGGCAAATCAAACGGAACATTGCAACTTCGTCTTCAGTGCTGAGTGAATCGAAGGCTTCTTGCAAGAGCACCCATTTAGGCTTATGGAGCAATAGCCTAACTAGACCTAAGCGTTGCTGCTGTTCTGCCGTGAGTGTGGATTCCCAATTATCAGATTGTTCTAGTTGATCTAATAATTGAGTCAGTCCTGTTAGTGTAAGCGCTTCTTTAATGGAATCTAAGCTGTAGGTTTCGCAGGGCGATGGGTAGCAAATAGTGGCATGTAGCGTACCATCTGGCAAATAGGGACGAGGTGGCATAAAGAACAACGATTCACTATCGGGTAATTCTATGCAGCCCGTTCCCCAAGGCCAAAGCCCGGCAATGGCTTTAAATAGTCTGGCGGCTGTATAGGTGTCGCCAGTAATCAGTACTCGATCGCCTAGATTAATTTCGGCATTAACATTGCACAAAATAATCTCCCCATCGAGTTTGGCGAGGCATAAGTTTTTTAAGCGCAGAATGGACTGATCAGGCTTTATTAATAATATACGCTGCGGATCAGGACGGGCAATTTCTTGCTCTAAATCATCCAATGCTTTAACTAAGGCTAATACGCGCTCTACTGATGCTCGCCATTGGGCAATACCTGCCATATTATTGACGGGCCATGATATCGCAGTGGATAGCTGTTGAAAGGCCTGTGCAGATTGCATTAAAGCGCCTAGGGAAATACTGCCTAAAATAAAAAGGGGCGCAGCTGCTAGTATGGGGAGTGCCATCGATAAGACAGAATAGCCGGAATTGAATAGTAGAATGTTGGCAAAGGCATTACTTTGTCGATTATAAATTTCGGTAATAGAAAAAAACAGGTGATGAAAACGTCTTTGCTCATTCAGTTCAGCATGAATGAGAGCAATGGCCTGTGAGTTTTCTCTGGCTTTTACGAGGCCGAAACGAAAATTGGCTTCAGCAGATTGCATGATGTTGGTGGTGGTTGTTAAAGGCTTTCCTGCCCACCAGCCAAACATAGAAGCGCAGGCTGAATAAATAATGGCTATCCAGACTAAATAACCATAAATAGGCAAAGTAAAAAGACCAAAGTCTATGTGGATGACACCGGAGTGCGCCCAGAGTATTTGTGAAAAACTTACAAATAATAAAGCGCTATAGAATATAGCGTGACTATATTCTATAGCGACTTCTGTTGAAATACGTATATCTTCGGCAATACGGCCATCAGGGTTGTCATGTTCTACGGTTTGAATATGTAGAACTTGGTATTGATGGCCTTTATTCATCCATTGGCCGATAACGCGCTCTGTTAACCAAGCCCGCCAGCTAATTTGTAAATGTCTTTTAACAATTAAATGTAAATAGGTTATGCCCATGCTAGCAGCAAAAATAAGTATCAGTAAACCTATTTGCCGGAACAGTCCCGACATCGAGTGTTGTTCTAAGGCATTAAAAAGCTCGGCGCTCCATTCGGTAATAACAACGGCAATACCAATTTGTAATGCTGTTAGAAAAAAAAGAGCGAGAGTTTGCTTGCGGATAAGGCTTTTATTTTCAGAGTTCCAAAAAGGCCCTGCTAGCCGTATGAAGTTAATGAAGAATCTGTTTTGAGCTTGCATGGGAATACTCCACACTGAGTTATTTCAGGAATATAAGGTAAGCCATCAAACTATAGGCTCTATATTTAATAGTATAATGGATTCTTATAACACTGCATGATTGTTTTTCGGTGGAGTGTTTTAGTAGCAACTCTTTGGTTTGTTAAGCGAAGCAAGTTGTTAGGATGATCCTATAAATGTCAGGCTGGTAAACTCTCACTTCTGTGTTAGCAGAAGGAAGACCTTACCAGTTTTTCTGTGACTTATCTAATACCTGTGCTGGGTATTATTTTAAGGATAATGTTTCTATACGGCCTTTTACTTCGATAGATAGTTTGTCTTCTTTAAGTAACCAACCAATAGCGCGCTGCATATCATTTTTACTTATTTCAGTTTCACTCGTGATCTTTGTTACGCTAGCAGTCCCGTTTTGATCTAGATATTGCCACACTTTACCTGCCGCATCACCGATTGTATTTAACATGTTAAGTCACCTGTATAAAATAGAATAAAAAAGATTATGTGTTTTTAATCGGAAGGTCAGGTAACACTATATTTAATTCTAGTGTTTCTTGATCTTCATCTTGCTCAAAGCTAACGGAGATTGCTTCTTGCCCTACGTTAATATATTTTCGTATCACTGCCAGTAATTCTTTTTGCATCTGTGGAAGATAAGAGGGTTGATTACGTGAAGAGCGCTCATGAGCTACTAGAATTTGTAATCGTTCTTTTGCAAGTGATGCTGTGCTTGCCTTAGATATCTTAAAATAGTCCAGTAAGCTCATTATTTACCCCCGAATAGCTTCCTAAAGAAGCCTTTATCTTCATCGATAAAACGATGCGGTCTCTCTTCACCTAAATAGCGGTCAACAATATCTGCATAGGCTTGACCAGCATCGCTTTTTTCGTCGAGTATGACAGGCATACCTGAGTTTGAAGCATTGAGTACTGACTTAGATTCTGGAATAACACCTAATAAATGCAGGGATAAAATATCTTGTACGTCTTCAACGCTAAGCATTTCACCTAGTTTTACACGATCTGGTGAGTAACGAGATAATAGTAGATATTCTTTAATAGGTTCTTCGTTTTGTTCTGCTCTACGAGATTTGCTAGATAAAATGCCAAGCATTCTATCGGAATCTCGAACTGAAGAAACTTCAGGATTGGTGACTATAAATGCATCATCGGCATAATACATAGCCAAATGAGCGCCTTTTTCGATACCAGCTGGAGAATCACAGACTATATATTTAAAATCTTTTTTAAGTTCATCTAGGATTTTTCCAACACCTTCTTGGCTTAAGGCATCTTTGTCTCGAGTTTGCGACGCTGGCAAAATATAGAGTTGGTTGCAGTTCTTGTCACGTATTAAAGCTTGGTTAAGCGTTGCTTCGCCGTTGATGACATTAACAAAGTCATAAACAACACGACGTTCACAGCCCATAATTAAGTCGAGATTACGTAAGCCTACATCAAAATCAATTACGGCTGTTTTATGGCCTCTTTTTGCAAGCCCCATGGCAATGGCGGCACTTGTTGTTGTTTTGCCAACGCCGCCTTTGCCTGATGTTACTACTATGATTCTTGCCACAATGGTTCCTTTAATTAATGATGTTGTAAAAGATCTTGAATGATTAATGCTTGGTTTTGTAAATAGATTTGAACAGGTTTGTTGCGGACGGATGCATCTATATCTTCGCTGACTTTATAAATGCCGGCAACAGAGATGAGTTCGGCTTGTAAATCAAAACAAAAGATACGCGCATCTTTATTGCCTTGAATGCCTGCTGAGGCTCGGCCTCTCAGGGTGTTGTAAACATGAATATTGCCTTCAGCCATGATTTCGGCGCCAGAACTAACTTGAGCTGTAATTATTAAATCACCGGTTGCGTATATGCGTTGTCCTGAACGGATGGGCTGAGTTATTAGCATGGTCGAGGTATCCCGACTTGCCGTTTCTGGGGTTGGGGCAGGGGCTTGCTGTTTTTGAGGCTCTTCAGCGGTGGTTCCGTTGTTAACAGAATATACGGGAATGAGTAAATCTAAGGCCTGTTTATTTTGCTGTACGTTGCCGCCACGTATTCCTATGGGCAATAAGCCATTGTTTTTAATAATGGCAGTAAGAGCGGCTATATCAATGTTGCAATTTAGTTTATTGGCCGTTTGTAAATCAATAACGACGGGTAGGTTTTTAAAGAAATCAGGCGCTAAGCTTGCTTTTTCTTTTAGTTGTTCTTCTATAGTAATTAAGTCATCGCTAGATAAGGCTAAGACCGGTACAGAAAAATTACTGCTTTTAAATTCTAGTGCGAGTGAGGTATTAGGTGTTTTTTTTGAATTCGTTGACATCTATTGGCTCTCTTGGTCACAAGTTTGTTGATTCTAGCATTACGATTAGAAAAAATCATGTTTCGCATGCCAAAAGTAAGTATTTTGAGCCTTCAGTGTATAGTTTTTGTGTCTGAGGGTTTTTTAGGCGTTAATGCTGGGTTGATTCTGCTGAGGCCTTACTTATTTTTGTATAAGTTGATACGCATAAAAAAGGGCTACATTCTGATGAATGCAGCCCTTTTATTTCATAATAAGTAATTTGAATTACCGACCATGAAACAGCGGATTAACGTTTCGAGTATTGTGGACGTTTTCTGGCTTTATGTAAGCCAACTTTTTTACGTTCAACGATACGCGAGTCACGTGTAACAAAACCTGCTTTTCTAAGGGCTGGACGTAAATTTTCGTCATATTCCATTAGAGCACGTGTTAAGCCGTGACGAATAGCGCCTGCTTGGCCAGATGGGCCGCCGCCTTTAACTATCACATTAATGTCGAATTTACCTTCTAGCTCAACACAACCTAATGGTTGGCAAGAAACCATTTGATCGGTTTTACGACCGAAATAGTCTTCTAGGGTTTTCTTGTTAACAGTGATTATACCTGTGCCGGATGTTGCGTAAACACGTGCTATTGCACTTTTACGACGACCTGTTCCGTAATACTGAGCTGCTGCCATGGTCTACTCGCTTATAATTCTAAAACTTTTGGCTGTTGGGCCTGGTGATCGTGTTCAGGACCTGCATAAACTTTCAATTTCTTGAACATTGCACGGCCTAATGGATTGTTTGGCAGCATACCTTTAACAGCGGTATTAAGAATACGGTCTGGGAACGTCTGTCTTAATTTTCCGAGTGTTACGGTTTTTAAGTTGCCTATATAACCGGTGTGATGTTGATATAGTTTCTTTTTTTCTTTATTGCCGGTAACGCCAATTTTTTCAGCATTAACAACAATAATGTAATCACCTGTATCAACATGCGGTGTGTATTCTGGTTTATGTTTGCCGCGAAGACGACGTGCAATTTCAGAAGCAAGGCGACCCAGCGTCTTCCCATCTGCATCAACTACATACCAATCGCGTTTAACTTCTTCTGTTTTTGCACTAAATGTTTTCATCGTTACTTAGTCTTTCTGTAAAGGCTCAATAAAAGAGCGAGAATTCTACTAAACATTGTCCGTCTTTTCAATGTTTATTTTAATTTAGACAAAATAACTCAAGGCTGATAGGCGAAATTAACTAACTTTCGCTCTTACCTTAAGTTTTTTTGTCCGTCTATAATTTAATATTTAAGGAGTGTAGTTTTCGATAAAGGTGAGTGCGTTCCATGCCAATCACTGCAGATAACTTTGCTACACTGCCACCTGTGCGCTCAAAATGATATTCTAAATAAGTTTTTTCAAAATGATCTCGCGCTTCTTTTAGCGGCAGATTAAAAAATTCGGGCACGGATGGTGATGCCATGATATCACTAACTATGGTACCAAGTGCGGATTTTACTTCATCAAGCTCGATTTCTTCGCCTACGCCAAGAATCATTAAGCGTTGCACTAAATTTTTCAATTCGCGTACATTACCACGCCAGCTGTAATTTCGTAAGAAGTTTTGTGCAGCTATGGAAAATTTTCGAAACGGCAGCTTATCTTGATTGACAAAATAATTAGCATAAAAGCTTAATAATGCTGGCACATCCTCACTATGTTCACGCAATGGTGGAATGTTAATGGTGACTTCATTGAGCATATAGTAGAGGTCTTGTCTAAATTGACCCAACTTAACTTCTTCTTCCATGCCGATACGTGTTGAGGCCACCACTCGAACATCAACACGGACTGACTCGCTGCCACCTACTCTTAAAAAAGAACTGGATTCTAAGGCGCTGAGTAAACGTAATTGCGTTTCTTTATCCATACCGCTAATTTCACTTAGAAATAGGGTGCCTTTATGGGCGCGTTCTAATAGACCTGGATAAATCTTGCCGTTGATTTCTTTGCCAAAGAATTCAACCGCCGAATTTTCGGGTGATATGCTACCAACTGCCACATCAATAAAAGGTCCCTCACGATGAGAGCTGTTATTATGCAGGTAGCGCGCATAAAGTTCTTTACCTACACCCGCCTCTCCATAAAACAATACACGCGTGTCATGCTGAGCTAGACGCTTTAATTGGTCCTTGTTTCTAGCTACGGTCGCACTTTTACCTACTGGCTCTATATCTGCCGCTAACAGTTGTTTGAGACCGGCATTTTCTATTTGCAAGTGACTAGCCTCTAATGCCCTAGTAACGATCAACAAGAGTTTTGCCATTGATAAAGGTTTTTCAAGGAAATCATAGGCTCCAAGACGTGTAGCTTCAACTGCGGCCTCTACTGAGCCATGACCCGACATCATAATGACGGGGCATAATTGCGAGTCTTCAGCAGCCCATTCTTTCAGTAGAGTAATGCCATCGGTATCGGGCATCCAGATATCGAGCAGAATTAGATTGGGCTGTACTGATAATTTTAATGTTCTAGCAGTATTGGCATCTTCCGCTGAAGATACTTGATAGCCTTCATCTTCAAGTATTTCACAGACTAGTCTGCGAATATCCGGTTCGTCATCTACAACTAAAATACGCGGTGTGTTTGCGGTCATGATTTTTATAGCGGTTCAGAGTGGCATGCAGGGAGCTGGACTATAAAGCCAGCTCCGACTTCACGACTGGTGTCTATCCATATAGCACCACCGTGTTCTTCTATTATTTTTTTCACTATCGCTAAGCCTAGTCCTGTGCCTTTTGTTTTAGTCGTTACATAAGGCTCAAATATGCTTTCAATTTGTTCTTCTTTAATGCCTGGTCCGTCATCATAGAGCGCAAGTTCAATAAAGTCTGTATTATTTTTTTGTACTCGGTGTACATTTATTTCAATTAATCCTGCTGTTCCTATAGCTTCTAGGGCATTTTTTATTAAATTATGCAGGACTTGCCTTAGACTGACAGGGTCGCCGTTGACCATTAACAAACTCGCCTCATAATCAGTTTTGAATTTTACACCTGATTTTAGTGCATAGAGCGCTAAAATTTCTTGTACTAGGCGAGATAGGTCAATATCCACGGTTTCTTTTTTTGAGGGTTGGGCATATTCAGAAAAATCATCAACCATTTCTTTCATCGCTTCAACTTGATGAACTATCGTTCGGGTTGAGCGTTGTAATATCTCTGCATCGGCGGGCTCTAACTTATCAGCAAGTTTATGTTGCAAACGTTCTGCTGATAATTGTATAGGCGTTAATGGGTTTTTAATTTCGTGAGCGAGTCGCCTTGCAACTTCGCCCCAAGCAGCATTTTTTTGTGCTTGCATTAAATCAGTCACATCATCAAAAACAACGACACTACCAACGCGAAAGCCTTCCTGAGAATAAAGGGGTGTGCCTCGGCATAATAATTCTTGGCGCCCATTAGAGCCTAAAAAAGCAATGCGCTGCTGCCAAATATCATCGGCTTGTTCTAATAAGCGTTGAATTGATTTAAGTGGTTCTGCGAGTTCAGAGCGATCTTTTATGAGATCTACTAATTGTCGACCTATGAATTGATTTACATGAATATGGAAAATTCGGTACGCCGCTTGGTTGGCCGTACGTATATTATAAGAGGCATCAAAGCTGATTACACCAGCGGTTAAATTGGCGAGTATGGTTTCTAAATACGCGCGTTGATTCTCTACTTCAAATCCAGCTATTCGAGTTTCATCGCGGGCCATAGCGATACGATTCATCATTTCATTGAAAGACTCAACCAAAAAGCCAAGGTCATCTTGGGCAATGACAGGTAAGGGTTCATCATAATGCCCAGATGCAACAGCCTGTGTGCCTTTGACGAGTTGTTTTACTGGTGCAATAATGCTACGAATACTGATAAAGGCGACCCATATAGCTGCTAATAAGCTCATCAACAACACCAAGGATAAGGCTAAGGTGAAGGTTATTTTCAAGGAGTGCCTAAGAAACTTCATTTCTTTATAACGTACGAAGGCAAATTCTACTGAATCTGCTAAATCATAAACTCTCACGGGTACTGGATATAAGGCCTGTAAATATTGCGGCTCTTGAGTGTTTACTTTGGCAATAGCTCGCACCATTAGTTTTTCTTCGTGTGCAGGTGCTACTGCTACATACTCACCATTCTGTCGTAACTGTAACCAAATATTTTTATCGGGTAAGCTAGGTAAAATGTCCCCTAGGTTCATGCTGCTTGATGCAATAATTCGACCTTGACGAGAAAAAAGCGTCATTTCTGATGCGCCTGATAGTTCGCGTAAGTTTTCCATATCCAAGGCCACCCTGTTTTCGGAGGAGTCTTGTAGTTTTTCAGTGACTTGCTGGGTTTGCTTAAGATGCCAACGCATCCGTTGATCTAATGAAGATTGACTTAACTCCAGCGCGTCTTCTAGGGCCCGGTCAATTTCAACATTAAACCAACTATCAATGCCTTGATGTAAGAACTGCATAGAAAAATAAAACACAATAACCGCAGGAGCAAGCGCTAATACTACAAACAGCGACACCATGCGTCTAGTTAGTCGGGAACCCGCTTCGCGCTTTTTAGAATATTGAATTAACGTATAAATATTAGCGCCGACTAGCGTCAGTAACACGATTGATCCTAAGGCATTGATGAGTAGCAGCCATGAATATAGAGCACTTAACTCTGAGGATTCTTGTGTCGCTGAACTCATCAGTTGTAAGGACAGCAGAATCAGGCCAAATAGGATTAACGCAAAAAGGTTAATAGGAAGTTTTACTTTTTCAGAGGCCATAGTGTCCAATCACTAGATAAAAACCATTGCTTATCAATATAGGCAAGTGGGCGTAGCGGCAAAGGTAATAAGTTACCATCAAACTTTATTTTCAATGCGCAAAGATAATTTTTGTCTAGGGTAATTGTTGATTTTTCAATGATGGGAAAATCACGAAGGGTTGACATCAAATCTAGGGCGGCATAGAGCGTAGAAAAATTATAAGTTTCGCCACTTGTCAGATTTTGTAGATTGTAGACATTCAGCAAAGCTTGGTATTGCAGGCGGTAATGTATCTCTATATTTAATAAGGTTTTATCCCATAAAATAGGTCGATCTTGCAATAGCAGGATTTGAATCGACCAGAATAGAGGTACGCCGCTTTGTAAGGCGGCCGTTGCTCTTTTACTGAGCTGATAATTCATGTCTGCAGACATTACATAATGATCATTATGTAATGTAATTTCAGCGTCTATAACTTCGGTTACAGGGTCATCGGCATAAGCTGAAAAGGGCAGCGACCAAGCTAAAGCAAAGCAGAAAAAAATAGCTAAGTAACGCTTGTTTAACAAAATAATGGTTCTATAGGTTATTTAGTTAATGATTTAAATGCCTGCGAAAAAACCAACGGCTTCTATACCTGCAATCGCACAGCGCTCATCTTGATCGGAAATGTCTCCACTGATACCGACAGCGCCCAACAGCTTGTTTTCAGCATCACGAATCAATACCCCGCCTGGAACTGGCATGATTTTACCATCGGCCACATCAATTAAGGCATTCATAAAGTCGGGCCTTTGTGTCGCTACGGCGGCAAGACTGCGTGATGATACGCCCATATTGACGGCTCCCCAGGCTTTTGCTGTGGCAATTTGTTGTCTTACTTGGCTAGCACCGTCTTCTCTCTGCATGGCTTTAATATGGCCAGCTGTATCGAGTACGACTACTGTTAAAGGCGCCATATTTAATTCTCTGGCCACATGAATTGCAGTATTTATAATAAGATTAGCTTGTTTCAATGTTAATGCGGTCATCAGAAAGGCTCGTTTATTGAAGTAAAGGAAGTAAGTAGGGTTCAATTTTATCTGCAAGTATGGCTTGCGCTTTTGCATTGGGATGTAGGCCGTCAGCCTGCATTAAATCTTTATGTAGTGCAACATCTTCAAGTAAAAAAGGTACTAAAGTTATTTTCAGTTGCTGAGCTAATTGCGGATAAACGTTATAAAAAAGATCAACATAACGTTTGCCGTAATTGGGCGGAATTTTCATGCTGAGTAATAAAACAGTGGCACCGATGTTTTGGGTTCGGCGAGTTATTTCTTCAAGATTACTTTTCATATCTAAGGGTGATAAACCACGCAGTCCGTCATTAGCGCCTAATTGTAACAAGACAATAGCAGGTTTTTGGGTGTTTAATAGCGCGTCTATTCTAGCTAAACCGCCTGCGCTAGTTTCACCACTGATACTGGCATTGTAAAGGCTGTAGCGACTATGTTGAGTCAGTAGTTTTTTTTGCAGTAAAGATACCCAACCTTGTTCCACTGGCATACCATAACTAGCACTGATGCTATCGCCTAAAACCACAATGACTTGCTCGGCCATGGTCTGCAGTGATAGTAATGAAATAATCATAAAGAAAAACAATCTAAACATGATGAAAACTCAAATTAATCAAGTAACAAACAACGTTATAGTAACAGAAAGCCTAGGTAAATCGGTGCTAAGTTCTGAAGGATTGTTGCATATCTTGTCATCGATAGACTTGATAATCAAATCTGGTGAAAGTATTGCTATTGTTGGTGAGTCTGGTTCGGGTAAATCTACCTTAATAAGTCTGCTGGCGGGCTTAGATATACCTAGTTCTGGCACGATTCATCTCAATGGGAAAGCCATAACCAAGATGGATGAAGATGGTAGGGCACAGCTGCGTAATGAGTTGATAGGCTTTGTATTTCAGTCTTTTCAGTTATTACCTGGACTGACTGCGCTAGAGAACGTCATGCTGCCTTTAGAATTAAGGGGCGATAAGACAGCAAAAGCTGCCGCAACAGCATTACTGCATCGAGTTGGCTTAGCGCAACGTTTATCACATACCCCTAAACAATTGTCAGGCGGTGAGCAGCAACGGGTGGCTCTGGCCAGAGCTTTTGTGACTCGCCCCGCTATTTTGTTTGCAGATGAACCTACGGGTAACTTAGACAGTAAAACCGGCGCGACTATTATTGAATTATTGTTTGAATTGAATCAGGAAAATAAAACCACCTTAATTTTAGTTACTCATGACCACGCCTTAGCGGCAAGATGTCAGCGCACCCTTCAACTAGAAGCAGGCTGTTTGGTATGAGTCGTTTTAATTTGGCCTTACGTTTACTCTGGCGTGATAGTCGTTCGGGTGAATTGACGCTATTGATCTTGGCATTAATCATTGCTGTCAGCAGTTCTACAGCGATAGCTTTATTTTCTGAACGCTTGCAACGCACTATGGACCATCAAGCCGCTGAATTTTTAGGGGCTGATTTGGTGATCGCTAGCCCTGAATTAATGGCACAAGAATGGTTGGAGCAAGCTAAGCTACTTAATTTAAAAACGGCTAGTACCGCAGAATTCCCCAGTGTCTTGATTGAACATGATGAATTGCTACTGGCCAGTATCAAGGCGATTAGCGACGCTTATCCTTTACGTGGTTTTTTAAAAACTAGCGAGGGGGATGTGAACGCTGAAACGATAGTTCATCATGGCCCAGAACCAGGTACTGCTTGGTTAGAAAAGCGACTGTTGTCAGCGCTTAAAATAAAGCTGGGGGATACCTTAACCGTGGGAGAAAAGCCCTTGTTAGTGACTAAAATCATTACTTACGAGCCCGACAAGAAAGGTGACTTTTATAGCTTTTCACCACGAGTCATGATTAATGACTTAGATTTGCTGGCAACTGGCGTTATACAGCCGGGCAGTCAAGTGCACTATTATTTTCAGTTTGTCGGTGATACTAATGCTTTAGTGGCGTTTAAAAATTGGCTTAAGCCACAGTTGAATCCTTCGCAGCGCTTTATGGATAGTCACGATAATCGCCCTGAGCTCAGTTCGGCACTTAACCGAGCCGAACGTTATTTAGGCTTATCCAGTATTTTGGTTATTTTGATTGCCGGTGTTGCGATAGCCATGGCAACGACTCGTTATACGGAGCGACACTTTAATGCGACCGCCTTATTGCGTTGCTTAGGTCTAAAGCAACGAGAGATACTCTGGCTATACAGCAGCCAGTTTATGGTCTTAGGTTTGCTCGCAAGCGCCATGGGTACTGTTTTAGGTTATTGCGCCCAAGTCGGTTTATTTTATATCTTACGCGAACTCTTGCCGCAGCCTATTGCGCCGCCTGGCTTAGCTTCGCTGTTTTTCGGTTTTGTCATTGGCATGGTGGTGTTATTTGGCTTCGCTCTGCCGCCTTTATTAAGGCTTAAGCACGTTTCAGCCTTGCGAGTGTTGCGCCGCGAACTGGAGCCAGGGCAGCCTAAAGTATGGCTGGTTTATGGTTTAGCCATCGGTCTTATTAGTCTATTAATTTGGAAGTATACGGATGATCTAAAAATGACAGCCAGCATTTTAGGCGTAGGTTTAATCACCATAATGTTGCTGGGCTTGCTAATTATGGGCTTCTTGAAGTTAATTCATAAACGCCTAGACGGCCTGTCTTTATTATGGCGATTAGGTCTGCAAGGTTTGTTAAGAAATAATCGCGCTAGTATTAGTCAAATTCTGGCCTTTAGTATTACCTTGGTGGCGATGTTGCTTAGCTTTAATGTTCGTAACGACATAATCAATGACTGGCAACAGCAATTACCTAAAGATGCGCCTAATCATTTCGCCTTGAATATTTTCCCTCATCAAGTGCAAGATTTCAAAGAAGAGCTCAAGCAACAGCACATTAAGGGCAGTGAGTTTTATCCGGTAGTGAGAGGTCGTTTGACAGCCGTCAATCAAATTGCCGTGCAAAAACAAGTCAGTAAAGATAGTCAGGGTGACAATGCTATTCGTAGAGAATTAAGCCTGACTTGGGCAGCAGATCTTCCTAATGATAATAACTTGCAAGCAGGCACGTGGTGGACGGAGCCACGGCCAGGACAAGTCTCAGTTGAACAAAAGTTAGCCCAGAGTTTAAGCATAAAGGTGGGTGATAGCTTAACCTTTACTGTAGGTAGTCAGCAGTTTAACGCTACAGTGGCTAATATTCGTAGCTTGCGCTGGGATACCATGAAGCCTAACTTTTATATGGTTTTTTCACCAGGGACTTTGGAGGCTTTTCCCAGTACTTTTATCACTAGTTTTTACTTAGCAGAAAACCAGAAAGAGTTATTAAATGCCTTAGTAAAAAAATTTCCCAGCACGACGGTATTAGAAGTTGATTTAATCTTGCAGCAATTTAAAACCTTGTTAACGCAATTAACACAGGCGATTAATTTCTTACTGTACTTCGCCTTAATGGCGGGCTTTATCGTGTTATTGGCTGCTGTTTATGCAACGCTGGATCAACGTATTTATGAAGGCGCCCTGATGCGCACATTGGGAGCCAGTCGTCGCTTATTAAGAACTGCGCAGTTTATTGAATTTAGCGCGCTAGGCTTGATTTCTGGTGTGATGGCTATGGTGATGAGTGAGCTCATGCTCTTAGCTTTATATACCCAAGTGCTGCATATTAGCTATCATCCCAGCTTTTATTTGTGGTTGTTGGTGCCTTTGACTAATGCGCTATTGATTAGTGTAGTCGGTTGTTGGGGTGTAAGGCAGGTGCTGAATAAACCGCCTTTACAGGTTTTAAGGGCGTTGTAGCTTGAGCTCATGCGGCGTAATGCGCTGCACGCTATTGATTTACTTCTTACAAGGAAAGGCACTTTTTAGAGCGTCTGCAATCAGGGAGTTGGCTGGTAAATGTAGTTTTTCAGGGGTATTAGTGAGGTATCTGCTTACAACTTTTACTAATTGGGCTACGGTAGCTGAATCTTCACACCAAGAAACATTATCTTTCAGTCTCGTTACTTCGGCTACTCCAGCTACATATCCAGCATAAAAACCAGCATCTAATTGACGGCTATTTTTACTATCTTCTATTTTTTTGTCTTCTAATTCATTTCCTGTATAAAAAACAGCATATGAACATTCAGAAAACATCATTAACACTAATAGAGGTATTATTTTTTTCATTATTCACTTATTAGAGGGTAAGTACCTGCTCGCGTCATATCAACTCTTGACACTTTACTCAATGCCTGATGGCATAAGGGTAAATATCTCAGCATAGCGCACGAGTCTGCAGCATCGATGCCCGTGGTTAGCGCTCTATTGCTGAGTGTTTTTAAAAGATTAGTGCTGTTTATAGATCATGTAATCTAGCGTATAAAATACGCCTCTTTGGCGATAGCTGTCAACAAAATATTGGCAATAATAGTAGGTGGTGTTCTAGCATCGATGCCGATTAATTTAAGCATAGACTCGCATATTTTAGGTAAATTGGCAAAAGTTATAAGCTAAAGAGCCGGTCTTTTAAACTTTTCCATGAGCTGTGGACTAGTAATGTTATGAGCTAGGGTAGTCTTCCTAAACAATTCTGCCTTAAGGTAATAAAGCTGAGTAAAAATAAATATAAGTTTTTCTTTCACTACAGGTCTTAGGGAGTTGGTAAAAACGTTCGGTAGCACTGCTATGACATGCGCCATAGTCCTCCCACAGTGCAGGCGCTTACTAAAAAGAGCTGCCACTTTACTTGCGACCTTCGGGACGGTGTTTAATTTAGGCTATGTTTGCATTAATAGTTGAATTTGAACTTTTTTGCTATTCCTGATCAAACGGTTTAGTTAAGTAAGGAGGGTAGCATTATGAATAAAGAGGCCTATCGCGAGTGGTTACGAAATATGGAACTACTGACTCGACATCAACGAAAAGTCGCCATTAGTCAGCTGAATGCTGTGAACTCACATAATGCAATAATCGAAGAGCTTGAGAAAAACAACTGTCACACATGTCCACATTGCCAGAGTGAGCGCTTGGGTCGTTGGGGCAGCCAATCAGGATTGCAGCGATTCCGGTGCCTAGATTGTCGAAAATGTTTTAATGTCTTAACAGGCACTCCACTTGCGCGATTACGACATAAAGAACGTTGGTTAGATTATAACCAATCATTAATAGAAGGGCTTACAGTTCGAAAAGCTGCTGAACGTTGCCGAGTGGATAAAACCACGAGCTTCCGCTGGCGGCATCGCTTTCTCACCAATATGGCAGATCTGAAGCCGACAGGGTTGACAGGTATTGTCGAAGCGGATGAGACTTATTTTGCTCAGTCATTCAAAGGCTCACGGCAAATGCCAAGACCTCCTCATCGTCGAGGGCATGCCAGCCATCAACGTGGAACAGGCGACAATCAAGTGCCGGTATTGGTGATTCGTGATCGTCATGGCGCCACTACCGACTTTAAGCTGACAGCCGCTACTCAAGTCGAAGAGGCTCCCATTATTGCTCAAGTCATCGCATCGGATGCTGTTTTATGCACTGATGGATGCGCGAGCCTGAGAGGCGCTGCGCGTCTTTCGGGTATTGCTCACCGTGCTTTGAATCAATCGGCAGGGATTCGTGTACTGGCAGGTGTTTACCATATCCAGAACGTAAATGCCTATGATAGTCGCCTTAAAAACTGGATGATGCGGTTCCATGGTGTGGCCACCAAATATCTTAACAACTATCTGGGTTGGCGACGCGGAATAGAGCGATGGGGACAGCAAATTACGCCCAGTGTAATTCTGCAAGCGGCTATGGGAAGTCTTGGTTCTTTTCAACTATTAATGCAAACATAGCCTTAATTTATGCGTAATCTTTATCTTAAGTTATTCTGATTTACAATATGAGCCTAGCAAGCAGTATAAAGCCTCGCATTTTAGTCGTCTTGGACATATACATTAATAATTCTTGCCATTTGTATAAGGGATTGATATAAATTTTGTCTTTACACGGTAACTTAAAACTTTTAATAACAAAAGGCATAATAGAATGAACAAAATAGCATTATTAGCAGTGGTAAGCATTTTAAGTGGATGCGCAGCAACAGGCGCAAATTTACAATCAAATGTTTATAGAGCCGGTCAAGTTAATACCGCTCAAGCGGCACGATCAATAAAAATCATTACTATATTACCTGCTAAAATTGAAGTTGATAATTCAGAACAAAAAAAGCAAGCTCAAGTCGGTGGTGCAATTTTAGGTGCGTTAGCAGGTGGCTTGGGTGGTGGCTTTGGTGGCTTGGGTGGTCTTGGTACTACTGGCACAACCATTGCTGGTGGTGCTGTAGGTGCGGCAGCAGGCTCAATGGTTTCTGATAAGATATTAGTTGAAGGCGTATCCATTGCCTACTCAGAAAATGGCAAAATGTTTACGTCTGCGCAGGTAGGTAAAGCTTGCGAGTATCAAATAGGAGCCGCTATTATTATTTCGACATCTCCTACTGAAACACGCATTCAACCAAATGCTAGTTGCCCTGTGGAGAAATAAATGAACAAAATAGTTTGGCTATTCGTATTTTTTTGCTGCACTGCCCATGCGGATCCATTAACCAATCAAATTAATGCTTTTGAAGCTGTAGAACAACAAAACGATGCGGCTGCCAGAGATTTAGCTAAAGTAAAAGCGGACTATGCTAGACAGCAAAATGACCTTAAACAGGCACAGCTTAAAGCTGATCAGCAAAGAGCTGCCGAGCAAGAAAAAAGAGTCATGCAAGAACGAGCGACTGCAAATAGAGCCGCAGAAATCAGTGCTAAGATTGCTCAAGATAAGGCCGATGCTAGAGTAAAAGTAGCTAATGAAGAAAGGTTGAAAGATAAGGCTAGAACTCAGGTTCAAGAAGATGAAGAGCGTGAGTTTTTAAAGCAGCAATCTGAATTAAAAATACAGCAAGAAGCCTTAGAAACGCAGCGCTTAAAAGCAAAAGTAGATTTAGAAATGGCAATCGCTTTAGATAGAGCTAAAAGCATCGAGGCAGAAACAGCGCTAGCGAGAAAAAAAGAGGCCGCTGATATTGATGTAGTGCAATCAGGCGCTGATGCTGAACGTGCTGTTGGCAATGGTATAGAAGCTAATTTGTCAGGAACAGGTCATGAAGGTTTATATAAATTCTTAGTGGTGATTTTCTTGATTATCTTAACGTTGTTAGGTGTCTTCTTAGTTTGGAAATATTATCTGCATCAAAAATCGAGTAAAAATGTAGATTCTTCAAATAAATAATGGCGCATAGGTTGGGTTGCGTGTTTTTCGCAACCCAATAAATCATGCCTCAATATTGGCTTAACGATAACTTCGTTAGCTCACAAATTACGCGCAGTGAGTCTTGGAGTAGCTACAAAAATAACAAGCTATTAATTATTTTTTCGGATGCAACTGTACAGCGCATGTACTAAAAATTTAAGTTGTAACTTGGTGACGCCATAACGCAAAGTGCCGAGTAAAAATGTGAAGGCTTTCAGGCCTTTGTCTTGCGTTATATATTCCCATGCTACGTCCTGCCCTGCCTCTATAATCGCGTCATTAATGAGTGTTTTATAAAAATTTGCACGAGGATTGGCCAGTAATTGCTTTTTTATGGTGAGTCCCGACAAGGTTTGATCAAGTCGGCGACGGGGTAAAGATGAGTATCCTTGTCCATCCACTCGTTGCAAATACAGTCCGACATTGAGCAGGCCACAGACATTATTGAGTGTTGCGCGTAACGCCCAGTCACAATCCCATAGTAGACAGTCTTTTTGATATAGCCCCACTTGGTGAAAATGTGCTCTCGTAGTGACAGGGCGTTGAAAAGGCATAGGTACTCGCTTAAGCAAGGCAGGGAAAAGATGTGTATCAAATTGTATGACATGGTCATGCTTGTTTATACCTTGCGCGTCATCTAAAACTTTTTCCATCGTCTTGGGAACATTAGTTTGTGCCCACTGGGCGTTAGTGCCAAAATACTCGACGTTCATGAATAAGGTACTTATCTGTGGATTGGCTTCAAGGGCCTCAATTGCCGTTGCCAAATAAGAGGGGGCAAATAAATCATCATCATCTAGAAAGGCTAGATATTTGCCGGTGGCTGCATTTACTCCGGTATTTTTGGCGGTAGGGCCGCCCTGGGCATCGGCATGACGAATGACTTGAAACTTATCGCCGAACTGCGCTTTAATGTCTTGCTCATTCACGATTGGGTTTGATCCATCATCGACAATAATAACTTGCCAATCAGTCATGGTTTGCCCAGCAATGCTTGCTAGGGCTTCTGGCAGCAGTTCTGGACGATTATGGGTTGGAATGATAACGGAAACTATGGGCGTGTTTTGCATAGCAGACTGATTTCCTTGGTCAGGTGTTAGGATTTAAGCTGAAACGGCAAGGCACTACGAACTAGTTTCAACAATGGATGATAAGTTTTTTTAAATGGTACAGGATTATCGAGTGGCTTAAAGTGTAGCACTTCTTGGTTTCTTGGATAAAAAAGCTGTCTTGGCTCTGGCTTTTATTTAACTGATGTTACGCAGCTATTCAGCGATTTATAAAAAAACAAATAATGAGATCGCTATCGCGAC
>CAMDOP010000018.1 GCA_945903675.1 Crenothrix polyspora | reverse complement strand
TGATTTAGATAGTGCTCAAGCCTTGCAAAAACGCATCAGCCATTATTTAACTGAAGAGCAGATTTACCGTATCGATCATTACTTAGGTAAAGGTATGGTGCAAAACGTCTTGGTGTTTAGGTTTGCCAATGTCATGCTTGAACCCTTATGGACTCGTAATTACATCGACCATATACAAATCACGCATTCCGAAGAAATAGGTATAGATAGTCGAGGTGATTATTATAATGGTTCCGGCGCTATGCGCGATATGCTGCAGAGCCATCTCTTACAATTACTGACTTTAGTAACCATGGAACCACCCGCGTCTATGGAAGCGGAATCTTTACGTGATGAAAAAGTTAAAGTATTAAAATCTATCCGCCCTATTGCCAAAGAAGCCGTACATGGTCATGCTTTCCGTGGCCAATATGCGCCAGGTCATATTAACAACGAAAGGGTTAATGGTTACTTACAAGAAGCCAATATCCCAGCCAATAGCATCACAGAGACTTATGCTTCTATGAAGCTGCATATCGATAATTGGCGCTGGCGCGGTGTGCCTATGTATTTGCGTACCGGCAAGCGCATGGCTAAAGCGCAATCAACGATTTCTATTTGTTTTCGCCATCCGCCTTTGCAATTCTTTCGCGATACTAATGTGCAATGTATGAGTCAGAATTGGATATTATTGGGCATACAGCCGGAGGAATGTATACGTATAGAAATGACCGTCAAAGAACCCGGTTTAGAAATGAAAACCCGCACCAGTAGCCTAGATGCCAGCTTTCGTAACGAAGATGAAAAAGCCATTGATGCTTATGAAGACTTATTACTCGATGTCTTAAAAGGTGATAGGTCTTTATTTTTGCGCTTTGATGAAGTGGAATATGCGTGGCGCATTGTTGACCCCATCTTGCAAACCTGGGCGATAGAGCGAGACTTTATTGCCACCTACCCTGCAGGCTCTTGGGGGCCTGAAGACAGTCGATTATTTGAAAAAAGCGACCATTTCTGGCGCAGTTCATTAACACCGGAGTGTAAATAAATGCAACAAACGAGTCGTTGGCATAGCCTAGAAACTGCCGATCAAGTGGCTGATGCCGCCTATCTACAAATCATAGCTGCAGCAGAAATTGCTATCGCTGATCATGGTCATTTTAAATTAGTCTTAGCTGGCGGTAGTACGCCAGAAAAGGTCTATCATTTATTGGCAAAAGCTAATGCCGATTGGTCGCGTTGGTTTATCTATTATGGTGATGAACGTTGTTTAGCCATAGATCATGCTGAGCGCAATAGTCTCATGGCAGAAACGGCTTTTCTTAAAAAAGTCGCTATACCCAGTGAGCAAATATTTACCATCCCAGCCGAACTGGGACCAGAGTTAGCCGCACAACACTACCAACAAGTTGTTGCCAAGGCCCTGCCCTTTGATATGGTGTTGCTAGGCATGGGTGAAGATGGCCATACGGCTAGTTTGTTTCCTGGACATCAACATAATACTGATGAGCTGACGCATGCAGTTTATAACTCACCTAAGCCACCACCTGAACGCGTATCTATTAGTGCCAAAGGCTTGAGTGACACTCAGCAACTCATTTTCCTTATTACGGGCAAGAACAAACAAGACGCTGTTAAAAGTTGGCGTTTAGGTGAAGATTTACCAGTTGCTGCTATAATTCCTATAAATCCTGTTGATATTTACCTTGATAAAGAAGCTTATAGTTCACAATCAGCTTAATATCTTAAGTTACGCAGTAACATCGCTTTACTCTCGTTTGCCGCGCCGAGCACCGCAGGTTTTGTTGGGATTAGCCCGCAGGGGCGCGGCATGGATGCCGCGCGTCGGTAGGAGGGCAGGACGCCCTCTCTACCGACCCCCGACAAAAACGAGGAGCGCAGGATCCAGCTGCAACCGAGCCGCCTTTTCTTTGGATACTTTCTTTTGGCGGCGCAAAAGAAAGTATCTCGCCTTCGGGTGCGATAACCCGATTAACACATCGTCGCGATAGCGACCTCATTATTTGTTTTTATAAATCGTTGTGACTGTGTAACATCAGTTATTATAATAAATCCATAACATCAAGAGTCATAGATCATGGAATAGCTCTACCGCCATCAAAAAATAATATCGATTTGTAAGCTAGGCTGCCATTAAAGTAGCCCAGCATTCAAATACGTCATTCAATAATTACCTCACTCCGCTCAGACATCTTGATGATTTTCCCAACGATTGAATCTTTTGTACGCAATGCGCCTTTAGCAAGGCTGCAACGCTTACCTGGCATCACTAATAATACTATTCTCGCTAAACTAGAAGGTAATAACCCGGCGGGCTCTGTTAAAGACCTACCAGCACTCAGTATGATTACTCATGCCGAAGCTAGAGGTGATATTAAACCTGGCGATCGTCTAATAGAAGCAACCAGTGGTAATACCGGCATTGCACTTGCGATGGTTGCGGCTATTAAAGGTTATAAAATAACCTTAATCATGCCTGACAATATGAGTGATGAGCGTAAAGCTTCGATGAAAGCCTATGGTGCTGATATTATTTTGACCCCTGCGGCAGGCAGTATGGAAGCGGCCATTGATTTAGCCAGAGAAATGGAAGCGGCAGGGCAAGGTCTTATTCTTGATCAGTTTGCTAATCCTGATAATCCTCTCGCTCATTATGAAAGTACTGGGCCTGAAATCTGGCAGGACACTTTCGGTAAGGTTACGCATTTTGTCAGCGCCATGGGCACTACCGGCACTATTATGGGCACCTCAAGATATCTTAAAGAACAAAACCCAGATATTCAGATTATCGGTGTACAGCCCGAAGGCGATTCAAAAATACCTGGCATTAGACGCTGGCCTAAAGCTTATCTACCGAAAATTTATCAGGCTGACCGGGTTGATCGAATTATTGATATTGATCAAGACAGCGCTGAAAACACTATGCGTAAACTTGCCTCCGATGAAGGTATTTTTGCCGGTGTTTCTTCGGGTGGCGCTGTCGCTGCAGCCTTAAAAATATCTGCAGAAGTTGAGAACGCCATCATTGTCGTGATTATTTGTGATCGTGGTGATCGTTATTTATCGACTGGCGTTTTTCCCGCTTAATGACTAAGTGCTCATCTTGAACTGACCTCTCCCCTAATCATACTAATAGCTAAAATATACCCAACACTATGCCTAAGAAAAGAACTAGAAAAAAACAATTACCGGAAACGCCCGTTAAAGTCACTATTGAATCATTAGCTCATGACGGCCGAGGCGTTGCCCATGTTGAAGGTAAAGTCATTTTTATTGACGAAGCTTTACCGGGTGAAGAAGTCGAGTTTATCTATACTGACATTCGTAAAGACTATGCTGAAGGCAAAGTCGTCAACTTATTAAGCCGCTCCGAAGATAGAGTTGATGCTTTGTGCGCGCATTATGGTTTATGTGGTGGTTGTAGTTTTCAACATGTTGAAGCTACTGCGCAAATTAGAATCAAGCAAGAACTGCTCGTTGAGCAATTTAAACGTATTGGAAAAGTAGATGCTCCAGAACTATTACCGCCTTTAATCGGCCCTCATTGGGGCTATAGACGTAAAGCGCGTATGGGCGTTAAATATGTCGCCAAAAAGAACCGTGTATTGGTAGGCTTTAGAGAAAGAAGGCATCCTTATTTAGCAGAAATTGATAGCTGCGTGGTCATGCACCCGATAGTCGGCACCCAATTAACTGCCTTAGGTGAAATGATCTCTGAACTCACTATCCGAGATAAAATACCCCAAATAGAAGTCGCTATTGGTGAAGGACAATGTGTATTATCTTTTCGTGTACTAGAGCCGCCCACTGATGCCGATCAGGATTTAATGCGCGCTTTCGGCCATGAGCATAATATGAGTTTGTGCTTACAATCCAAAGGTCCAGACACTATCGTGCCACTGGATGGCGAACCAGAAATAATACCCAGCTACGCTCTACCAGACTTAGGTATTGAATTTAAATTTAGACCTGCCATGTTTACTCAAGTTAATTACGAAATTAACAGGCAAATGATAACGCGTGTTATAGATCTTTTAGCCCTTAATGAAGACGACAATGTATTAGATTTATTCTGTGGCTTGGGTAATTTTACGCTACCGATGGCTAAGTTTGCAGGATCGGTTGTTGGCATCGAAGGCGATCAACCCTTGGTTAATCATGCCAAAGAAAATGCCATGCATAATAATATTAACAATGCCGAGTTTTATGCGGCTGATTTAAGCAAAGACATTAGTGACCATCCTTGGGCACAACGTAAATATAATAAAATCTTACTCGATCCTTCTCGTGCTGGTGCCTCTGATGTTCTACACTACTTTAAAAAATGGCAGCCCGATTTAGTGGTTTATGTGTCTTGTAATCCATCAACGCTAGCCAGAGATACGGGCATTATGGTCAATGATCTCGGTTATCAACTCATTAAAGCAGGCGTTATGGATATGTTCCCACAAACCGGCCATGTAGAATCCATGGCGGTCTTTAAAAGAACAAAATAAGCGAGTTATCTTTAACGGCTACCAATTTAAGACGGGACAATTCAGCTTAATCATTCACTTTTAGACAGGGTTCTCCTAAGCGCAGACAAAGGACGAAAGGCGAAGGGCAATGGGTTAAGCCTAGTGCCCGTCACGCCTTAAGTTTCTAGCCTCCTAGGCTTAGTCTTTCGCCCTGAGCCTTTCGTCTACGCTGAAGCTGTCCCGCTTTAAGTTGGTAGCCTCTTTAACTTAGGAAACACTTTGAAGAAGGTGGCTCTCTTTTTATCAAAGTAAATAGTGTCTATAAATTGACCACGATCCTTACTAAAGTATAAAATCAGCCGCTGATTCAAGGTTTTGATGAATAGGTGCTTACATTCGACATAAACCGGTTTAATCGAAAGGTTGTTTAAGCCAAACTGTTAGATTTCATAGAACCGCCTCAATGTGAAAACTAATTAACCAACTATGAGGTGAAACTTTGGAGAAATATTATGGATAAATTAGCTATTTTTGACAAACTAACTGCTCTTTCTGTAAGTATTGGTGTTCTATCTGGTGTTGCAACCTTTCTGGCCGTTGGCCCTGCTAGTGGATTCTTTTTTATCTGGGCTGCAACCATTGCTTGGGCAGCTTATTTTTTCCTAGGCGCAACGAAAGAAGCACTGATCAACACTATCGTATGTGGTATTTTCGGTGTAGTAATGGCTTGGTTTACGGCTATTTTACTAACTAACATTTCAGCTACAACAGCATTAGGATTTCCTTTTATGGCTGGCGTTACCGTTGCCATTTCAGTGATTGTTTTATGTTTAGCTGCAAACATTCCACAATTAGCAACTATTCCAGCCAGTGTTTTGGGCTATTCTTCAACATTTGCTTATTTATTACAAACACCTGATAAATTAAATCAAGATGTATTGTTGAGTATTTCTCTAAACAACCCATTGTTGGTTATCTCTATCTCTATCGTCATTGGTACTTATTTTGGCCAATGGTCTGCACAATTGAGCGAAAAGTTAACTAAGTAAGTCAACTGCTTTACCGTTTGAATACAAAACCACGACCTCATCGTCGTGGTTTTTTCATTGTGCTTAGCTAATTTGTTGCTACAGCTCTTTAATTCTTGTTTTCTCGCTATCTAATAATCTTGAGGCGATTAACAAGAACCTTCAGTTCATCCGAACCTACGCGACATAGTTACCTTACATGCTGAGAATTACCGAACTTAAACTTCCCTTAGATCATTCAGATACTGCAATCAACGCTGCCGTTTTGTATAAACTGGGAATTAATGCAGATGAACTCATCGCTATCAGTATTTTTCGTCAAGGCCATGATGCGCGTAAACGATCGGCTATCAGTCTGGTTTATACCCTTGATGTTGAAGTCACTAATGAAGCAGACTTACTTGCGCGCCATCAAAATGATGTCAATATTTCTGTTACACCCGACAACACTTACCAGTTTGTCACTCAAGCCCCCAAAAATTTACTCAATCGTCCTATTGTCATAGGCACTGGGCCTTGCGGCCTGTTTGCTGGCTTAATATTGGCACAAATGGGCTTTAAACCTATTATTTTGGAACGCGGCAAAGAAGTTCGTGAGCGCACTAAAGATACTTTTGGTCTTTGGCGCAAAGGTATTTTTAACCCTGAGTCCAATGTACAGTTTGGTGAAGGCGGTGCTGGTACTTTTTCCGATGGCAAGCTCTATACCCAAATCAAGGATCCGCATCATTATGGCCGCAAAGTTTTAACTGAGTTTGTTAAAGCCGGCGCACCTGCGGAAATATTGCGGGTCAGCAAGCCCCATATAGGAACCTTTAAGCTTGTGACCATGGTTGAACAAATGCGTGCCACTATCGAAGCCCTAGGTGGAGAGATTCGCTTTCAGAATCGTGTCGATGCGATTGATATTGAAGACGGTCAAGTACGTGGGGTTGTGCTTGCTAATGGTGAAACTATTGCCAGTACCCATATCGTTTTGGCGGTTGGGCATAGTGCCCGAGATTCGTTTAAAATGCTTTATGATCGTGGCGTTTATATTGAGGCCAAAGCTTTTTCTATTGGCTTTCGTATAGAGCACCCTCAATCACTCATCGACAACTGTCGTTTTGGGAGTCATGCGGGCCATCCCTTACTAGGGGCTGCTGATTACAAACTGGTACATCATTGCAGTAATGGTCGATCTGTTTATAGCTTTTGCATGTGCCCAGGTGGCACGGTGGTGGCAGCCACGTCTGAAGCCGGCCATGTGGTTACTAATGGCATGAGTCAATACTCACGTAATGAACGCAATGCTAATAGCGGCATTGTAGTAGGCATTACGCCTGATGACTTCCCTGGTCACCCATTAGCAGGCATAGCTTTACAACGGCAATTAGAAGCTCATGCTTTCACCTTAGGTGGCAGCAGCTATCAAGCACCAGGGCAATTAGTCGGTGACTTCATTGCCAACCAACCCTCTACAAAGTTTGGTTCAGTATCGCCCTCTTACACGCCAGGCGTTCATTTAGGTGATCTTAGTACTGCCCTACCCGAATATGCCATTGAAGCCATACGTGAAGCTTTACCTGCTTTCGATAAAAAAATAAAAGGCTTTGCCATGGCAGACGCGGTATTAACCGGCGTAGAAACCCGAACATCATCGCCAATACGTATCAAACGTAATGAAAGCTTTCAAAGCATCAATACCTTAGGTTTATATCCAGCAGGCGAAGGTGCCGGCTATGCTGGCGGTATACTTTCTGCTGCTGTTGATGGTATTAAAGTGGCCGAAGCCTTAGCTTTAAATATGATAAGTGGGTAACTAATTTAAGGTGGGCAGATTGAGTTAAGAGTAGACAAAGGGCTAAAGGCGAATGGCCAAAGCTTAAGCCTCGCATCTGTAACATTATGCAAGCTTCGCCTTTTGCCCTTCGCCCTTCGCCTTTTGCCTTTTGCCTTTTGCCCTTTACCTTACTCTCTTACCGGTTTTTTATCTAATTTCCTTTGTAAGGTCCGACGGTGCATATTCAGAGCCCTAGCAGCCGCTGATATGTTGCCGTCATGCTGCATGAGTACTTTTTGTAAATGCTCCCATTCCAATCGTTTTATCGATAATGGATGTTCACTAATCATCACCGATGAATCGCCTTCATTTTTATTCAGAGCATTGACGATTTCATCAGCATTAGCAGGTTTAGTTAAATAATGGATTGCTCCAAGCTTTATGGCTTCTACAGCTGTGGCAATACTGGCAAAGCCCGTCAACATAACAATTTGCGTATTGTCGTCTAAAGATATTAATTTTTTGACTAACTCCAATCCCGACTCAAAGCCAATACGCAAATCAATGACAGCATATTCGGGGAGTTCACGCTCAGCCAATATGATACCATCGGCAACATTAGTGGCAACCAGCACTTCATAATGTCGCTTTTCTAAGGCTGATTTCAAAACACTACAAAAAGTTTCGTCATCATCCACTAGTAATAATCGTGGCTTATCCGTTTCCAAAGTCGTCATGTTCGGTCTCAAGGTTTAAAAGAGGTAAAGTAATTTCTACGCAGGCGCCGCCTGACTCGGTATTATAAAGTCTGATTTTACCGCCTAGGCGACTAATGGTGGAGTAGGTCAAAAACAAACCTACACCTAGTCCGCGCTTTTTACTAACTACAGGCTGCTTACCTACGACTTCCACTAATTCATCAGGAAATCCAGAACCAAAATCACGAATTTTAATGGTTACATGATATAAATCCCAGCTGGCATGAAATTCTATACCTAATTCACGGGGTGAAGCTTCAGCTGCATTATTTAAAATATTAATTAAAGCATGAGTCAAGGTACGTTCTGCAATAATTTTAGCGTCAACAGCAACCGTTGCATCTATAAAAAACTTTAATTTTGCACTAGAATCGTGAGTTCGCCATTGATTAATAACATCATCTATATAGTCTGTTACTAATATTACCCCACCCGATTCTGCACGCATTTCCCCAGCCGAAGCCGACATAACCGATAAAGCCTGCTTACAACGGCTAATCTGCTGTTGCATAATAATCATTTTTTCATATAAATCAGGATAACGATGACTAGGATAGTCTTGCTCCAACTCATGAGACAATATCGCCATCGTACCTAAGGGAGTGCCCATATCATGGGCCGCACTAGCCGCTAAAGTACCAAGTGCAACGACCCGCTCATCTCGCAGGGCATTTTCTCTAGCTTCTGCTAAATTACGCTCCTGAAATCTCAGTGTTTTGGCTAATTCAGCTACAAAATAGGCGACTAAACCTGCACTAAATACAAATCCAAACCACATACCAAACATGTGTAAACTAAAATAGCTTTTGTCATTCATACTATGTGCATGCTGCAACATAATATAATGCTGCAAATCAGTGCTTAACCCTTGTGGATCTGGCATGTGCGGCTCTATAGACGGCAAGGGCACATTAAATGCAATTAACATCGTGTACATAGTTGTCGTTAAGATAACCATATACCAAGCATAATTCTGCGGCAGCATGATCGTGGTAATAATAAGAGGTAGCAAGAATACCCAAGTAATAGGGTTTGAGGCACCACCCGTCAAATACAATAGCGCTGCTATAATAAATACATCGACCGATATTTGCGAAAATATTTCCATTTCAGTAACCGGATCATCCGTATCCAGTCGCATAGAGGTGTAAATATTAATGGCGCCTGTAGATAGGACGACTAGCCAGAGTTGCTGTTCAGGCAAATTTATACCTAATCCATAGACCGCTAAAATAATCAGTAAAACTTCACTAATCATCATCAGATTTCTGAGGATAAACAACCATCGAAGATTTTGTCTAACAGTGGTCTGCGTTTTAGTTGATAAGTTTCTCAGCATATTGATTATTTATTGATAAATGAGTGCAATCACAAACTATGAACGCCATAGTCATCTCTGTTTTAGTAACGCTTAATCCTGCTCATTTAAAATAGGCGCGGCCATAATTAAAAAACTAATTACAAAATTCTCTAACTGTATACGCTGTATTTTTATGCGACGTAACAAAAAGTTATAGGCTAAAACTGCAGGAACAGCGACGGCAATACCAATAGCTGTGGCAACTAAGGCATCACCAATCGGACCGGCAACTACGTCTAAACTAGTAGATCCACTAGAGGTAATATTATGCATGGCATTCATAATACCTAAAACAGTGCCAAATAAACCAACAAATGGCGCAGTGCTGCCAATACTGGCTAATATCGTTACACCACTTTCCATGGTTTGCTGTTCTTCCTGTAGCTTTACTTTTAAAGTTTGTTCTAATAATTCATTGGCATTACCAAAATGCTTAATGATGGCGCCTGTAGATTTTTGTTGCTCATTTAACCAAGCGATGCCTTCATGAGCTAAACGCGCTTGTGAACCTTCAATTTCGTGTAACGCCAAGCTATTGATTTGTTGTAAATTACGGAGCTGCCAAAACGCAGCCTCAAAACGCTCATTACAACGATGATTATTATAAAATTGCCAAACCTTATAAAATATCAACGTCCAGGTCGCCACGGAAAATGCCAGTAAAACATAAAGCGTTAGATCAATAATAAAATTAGGGCTGATAGCAGAGCTCATTGAATGTATCCTTTGTTTAATATAAAAAATTAGTGATCTAACTTAAATTGTAATTGTTGCCCTGCTCGTTGTGGCACTGCAACACCATTGACCATTTTTGGTTTAAATTGCCATTGTTTAATAGCATCTAAGGTAGCATCATCAAAAACAGCCTCTGGCATTGATTGCACCACGACGGCATCTGAGACAGAGCCATCCACTTGAATAGTAAACTCGACCCTCACCCAACCTTCAATACCATGACTAGCCGCACGATTTGGATAGATGGGATTTACTTTAATTATCGGCATGATACCTGAAATGACGGATTTATTGTCAGCATCATGTGCTTGAGCACTAGGGACGGTATTTTTAGCGATAGGTTCTGCGCTTGGTGTTGCCGTTTTTGCTTCCTGTGAAACTAATGCTGACAGTGGCTCAGCTTTCTCTACAGGCACAATTTCTGTGGCAACTGGAAAGCTTGCTTTAGGCGTTGGCGGAACAATCATAGCGGGCTTTTTTATAGAAGCCTGAGCAGGTTTCTTTATGATAGGTGGGGGAGTTACAGGCTCTTTTATTATAGGTGATGCCACCTTATCCATAGCCTGAGTAGCTGGATTAGGTACTGACAGCATCAATACCTCCATAAATACGGGCTGTTTGCTAGGTTCTATTTTAGCGGTACTTAATAAAATGATAGCTAAAGCTATATGTAGAGCAAGGATCATTAAAAACAGCAGGGTCTTTATAAGACGCGTTTTTTTTTGATGCTTTAAATAATTAACAGATGAGAAATTCAAATTAGCGGTTGCGGCAGATAGTGTATGAATACTTAAAGAAAAAAACTTAACCATTATGGCTACCAATTTAAAACGGGACAATAGCTTAACCGTTCACTTTTAGACAGGGTTCTCCTAAGCGCAGACAAAGGACGAAAGGCGAAGGGTTAAGCCTAATATCTGTCACGCCCTAAGTTGCTAGCCTCCTAGGCTTAATCTTTCGTCCTGAGCCTTTCGTCTGCGTTGAAGCTATCCCGCTTTAAGTTGGTAGCCACCATCAATAACTTCAGATTAATGCAGCATAATCAGTCGTTACGCTAAATTGATAATCTTTCTTTAAGCAATGATCTAGCCATTTTTGCAAAAAATAATTTAAACGCCATTTGTAATTCATAATGTCTTTGCTTAAGCCTTTATCTTTAAAAGCGACAGCAATTGAAGAGTGAGCTTGATCGCTCATTACTTCAGCCAATTGTGCATCCAAATAAAGCCGTATTTTCACTGCGGGCTCAAAATACTCATCATCATTTTGATTGAAGCAATGATTAAGCTCTATCATCATTGTATAAGGAGTATTTTCAATAACCCTGATATGCAAAGGCGTATTATTGATAGCTACGCCGACAGCAGCTGCCTTCAAAGCCAGTAATTCCGGCATTAATTTAAGCAACTTTTGGAAATTTGAAGCGCACACTTGCTCCAGACAAAAGGACTTATTGACCGGATTAACATAACTCATGGTTATATTAATTTTCTCGATAACAAGCATGGGCACTAGCCGTTTCCCATAACGTCACCTGCGCAACATTAAACCCCGCTTGTTTTAAATGCTGATAAATCATTTTACTTAAGACTTCAGCGGTAGGATGTTCATCTAGCGCCATGAAACGTTCATTATTGGCTGTTAGCATTGGAATAATAGGATCATCTTTATGCAATAAAAAATTATGATCTAGTTGATCATCGACATAAGCTTCTACGCAGTCTCTAATATCAGAAAAGTCACACACCATACCTTGATCATTAAGCTGCTCTTGCTGTATCGATATTGCCGCTTTAACGCTATGGCCATGCAAATTACGGCATTTACCGGGATGATTCATCAATCGATGTCCGTAACAAAAATAAACTTCTTTGGTAATTGTAAACATCAGCAGTTGCGCTCTTTTATTAAGATTTAATGGAGTTCCGTAGTGTTAAAAGTGTACTATAAAAACGACATAAGTTAGTCGGTGATTGTTAAATTCTGAATTTATTTAGAATAAATTGCCAACTTTCTATAAAATCACCCCTTAAATATTATTCTTATCGCTTAGATTACTTCTCTATGGACTTAAAATTTCTTGATTTCGAACAACCTATCGCTGAACTAGAAGCGAAAATTACCGAACTCCGTAATGTCGAGTTTGATAATAATATCAATATTTCCGATGCGCTTAAGCAATTGGAAGATAGAAGTCAGACATTGACTGAATCCATTTTTAGCAATCTTACTGACTGGCAGATATCACAATTATCTCGACATCCAGGGCGCCCTTATACCTTGGATTATATTGAATACATGTTTACCGATTTCCATGAACTCCATGGTGACAGGGCTTATGCTGATGACCCTGCCATAGTTTGTGGCTTAGCTCGCCTTGATGGACAACCTGTCATGATCATAGGTCATCAAAAAGGCCGCGATACCAAAGAAAAAATTTATCGTAACTTTGGTATGCCTAGACCTGAAGGCTATCGTAAAGCCTTACGCATCATGAAAATGGCCGAACGTTTTAAAATCCCCCTTATTTGTTTAATTGATACACCGGGGGCTTATCCTGGTATAGATGCAGAAGAGCGCGGACAAAGTGAAGCCATAGCAAAAAACTTGTTTGAAATGACTACACTAAAAACGCCTATTATCTGCACTGTCATTGGTGAAGGCGGTTCAGGCGGCGCATTAGCCATAGGGGTAGGTGACCGTTTAATTATGCTGGAATACAGCACTTATTCAGTTATTTCACCTGAAGGCTGCGCGTCTATTTTATGGAAAAGTGCCGATAAATCTCAATTAGCCGCAGAAGCCATGGGTATTACTTCTGACCGAATTCGTGAACAAGGCTTTGTCGATGAAGTTGTCCGAGAACCCTTAGGTGGCGGTCATAGAGATTTTGCAACCATCACTGCGAATTTAAAAGAAACCCTAACGCGTCATTTAGCTGAATTACAAGAACAAGATACCGAGACCTTATTAGCAAAACGTTATCAACGTATTATGAACTTTGGTGTTTATACCGAAGAAACCAGTAAATAATTGTCGCATTAATCATTGAGGTGTCGAATCTCTCGTCACCTCTTTTGTTCAGCTGCAATTAACCAACCTAAGCATCTTATCGCTCTTAATATCTTATGCTTTCCTCATACCGACTAGGAATACCATCACAGAGGCTCTGAGTTACAGACTGAGGAAGTGATGTTGGATGCCAATGATTGATTAATGCCAGAGTCTTTAACCAATTAGCCTGCGGGCTTGGCTAAATAGAACATAAAATATACAAGCATTGATGTCAGCACTACTCTTTACCGTCTAGGTTAATCAAAGTAGCTTACAGCTAGTACATTGTTGGATATGGAGGAGGCTCGATAGCGCCTGACTGAGGCAGATCACACGGTACAAAGGGGGGATCTAGCCAGTCTTGACTTATAAATTACTTCTTAATTGGCCTCATATAGGCCGATACGGGTGCTCAACTGTACCCGCCTTATCAAGTACAGCCACACAAAGATACTTAGCAGGATCTTTTATTAGCTGGCAACGTCCTGTACTCTGGAACACTGTACTGTGAGTTGGTAGCCGTCGCCACTTTCGTTAGCTTAATAGCTCAACTACTGATGATTCCCATACTCCGCATGATACGATTGAATCAAATCAAATTCATGATGTCCGCTTCTTCTTTCAACTCGGCTTCTGTTAGCTGCATTTTTTGCTTACTAAAGTCATTGAGCGTCAAGCCTTGAACGATATTGATTTTTCCGTCTTTAACGGTCACAGGAAAAGAATAAAATATACCTTTGGCAACGCCATAACTACCGTCAGAAACAATACCCATACTAACCCAATCACCTTCAGGCGTACCTAATATCCAATCTCTCATTTGATCAATTGCGGCGTTAGCAGCAGAAGCTGCACTAGAATGGCCTATTGCATTAATAACCACAGAGCCACGCTGCTGTACCGTAGGAATAAACTCCTCAGAAAACCAATCCTGATCAACCAAAGACATGGCATCGAGTCCTTTTACTTTAGCATGATGCAAGTCGGGATATTGAGTGGCTGAATGATTACCCCAAATAGATATATTCTTTATATCCGTATTTAGAACCCCACACTTTTCTGCTAACTGACTAATTGCTCGATTATGATCCAAGCGACTCATAGAAGAAAAATTTTCTGCACTTAAAGCTGGGGCATTTTTTAAAGCAATCAAAGCATTAGTATTAGCAGGATTTCCGGTCACCAATACTTTAACATTACGATTAGCCACTGCATTTAAGGCTTTACCTTGCGAGGCAAAAATCTGAGCATTAATTGCTAATAAATCTTTACGCTCCATACCGGCCACTCTGGGCCTTGCACCTACCAAAAAAACATAATCAACATTCTTAAAGGCAATAGCAGGATCATCGGTAATTACAATGCCATGCAGCAATGGACTGGCACAATCATTTAATTCCATGACCACACCTTTCAAAGCATTCATTGCGGGTTCAATTTCAAGCAAATGCAAGATAATGGGTTGATCAGGCCCTAGTAACAAACCCGCTGCCAAGCGAAAAAGCAAAGAATAACTAATTTGCCCTGCCGCACCGGAAACGGCTATATGAACGGGTGTTTTCATTTATTTTCCTTTAATTCTTATCAGACTATAAGCTTACACTCAGCCCACTATTACTTGGAATACCTGCGATTCCTAGCACCTATACAAAAACCTAGAACCCTTTAGCGTGTAACTTGATAGCAATGCTATGAGGGGATAACTAATATAATTAGCGCAATCGTATCATTCCTGCTCAGTTAAAAACACCCCGTATCGACACAGATATTTTCATTTTGATGTTATTCACTTAAATCACAGTCCAATTTTCTATGAGATTCCATTAATTGAGTTGCTTTACAAGCATCATAGGAATTGCTTATAAACACAGCTTAATCAGGGCAGAGATCATTTTATCGGGTATAATATGCCCAAATAATCGCATTAACGCATAGTCACAGGTAGGTTAATGAAAAAACTGCTATTCCAATTCGACACAGACAGCCACCCTTCAGTTTTCGATACCATTGTTGGCTATGATGGTGGGGCTGATCATGTTATTGGTCATGGTGGATTAACGCCAGAAAATATCACCGCTCTTGTAGAAGGTACTATTTTTACCCGTGCACCCAAAGATAAAAAAAACACCGCCATATTTATTGGCGGTAGCGACATAATAGCAGGTCAACAATTATTGGCTGCGGTACAAGCCTGCTTCTTTTCCGGCTTTCAAGTCTCTGTGATGCTAGACAGTAATGGCAGCAATACCACAGCAGCGGCAGCCGTTGCAAAACTTGGCACTAGTGGCGTACTCGCCGGCAAAAAAGCGGTCGTATTAGCGGGTACTGGGCCTGTAGGTCAACGTGCAGCAACACTACTCGCTCAAGAAGGCGCAAAGGTCTCACTGACTGCTCGCACCCTGGCTAGAGCAACTGCCGCTTGTGATAATATGAACGCTCGTTTTGGTGTCACTATTACACCTATAGTTGCCTTTGATAATGATGATCGAGCCTTAGCTATAAAAGACGCTCAAATAGTTTTAGCAACTGGCGCTGCAGGTGTTGAACTACTTACCGTTGAACAATGGCAAAACAATCCTAATCTAGAAATGATAGCCGATGCTAACGCCACTCCACCACTAGGCATAGGCGGCACCGACATGATGGATAAAGGCACGGTACGCCATGGTAAAGTCATCTGGGGAGCTATCGGTTTTGGTACCTTAAAACTCGCCTTACATCGCGCCTGTATCGCTCAATTATTTACCGACAACAAACAGGTACTTGATGCCGCAAACATCTACGCTTTAGCTAAAGACATGGCTTAATCAACCTCAGTCCTTATGAGCTATTCGGTAATCACTAGCACTTTATCATCAAGATCAGCAGCCTTAAGCATTTTTCTAGCCGGCATAAAAGCTGCTGATCCTTATTTAGCGGTTAAACGCTGTTTAAGTTCAGATGGCGAGCGTATAACGATCCAACTAAATTTAGATGACCCTAGCCAAACACTTTCAGGCCTATGGTCTAAAATACAGCTAATTGCTATAGGTAAAGCGGCTTGCGCCATGTCTAAGGCGGCTCAAGAAATCATACCGGCGCACTTATTTTCGGCGCCTGGCATCGCCGTGACTAATTATGAAAATGTAATCGAAGTTGCCGAAACCAGGGTAATAGGTGCCGGACACCCTTTGCCTGATCAAAATGGCCTTGATGCCGCCCACTACTGCGCCGAACTGCTAACTCGCGCGCAACAAGGTGAGCTGATTTTAGTGCTAGTCAGTGGTGGGGGTTCAGCACTAATTCCTTATCCAGTCGATGCGATTACGCTAGAAGAAAAGATTTTCACCACTAATCTACTTCTCGCTTGCGGCGCAAGCATCAACCAAATAAACTGTGTACGTAAACATTTATCCAAATTAAAAGGTGGTGGTTTTGTTCGCCTAGCTGCTCCAGCTAATGTACATGCTTTTATATTATCTGATGTAATAGGAGATGAGTTAAGCAGCATTGCCAGTGGCCCCACAGTTCCTGACCCCAGCACCTATAGCGATGCCATAGCCATATTTAACGCCTATGGAATTTGGGAGCAAGTGCCTTATCAGGTTAAGCAGCACTTAGAACAAGGTAGCTTAGGTAATATTCAGGAAACAGCCAAAGCTGATGACCTTATTTTCAAAAATAGCACACAGACCTTAATCGGTAGCAATACTATCAGCGTGAATGCCGCAATAAAAACTGCAGAGCAACTCGGCTACCAAACACAGCTGTATGATTCACATCTATGTGGTGAAGCCAAAACTGCCGCAGAAATTTGGGTACGAGCCGCCAAGAAACTGAGCAATAACGGCATCAGTCAAACTCTAGCTTTAGTGGCAGGGGGAGAAACGACTGTCAGCCTAAAAGGCACAGGACGCGGTGGCCGCAACCAAGAACTGGCACTGGCTTTTGCATTAGCTGCCCAGCAACATGATTTAAAAGGTAACTGGACTTTTCTGAGTGGCGGTACTGATGGTCGCGACGGCCCTACGGACGCTGCTGGCGGCATGGTTGATCAAAACAGCTTAACACGCATGATGCAAGCAGACCTCGACCCGCAAGCCTTACTTAATAACAATGACTCTTATACGGCTCTACAAGGTTCACAAGATTTACTGATGACCGGTGCAACTGGTACTAATGTAGCGGATTTACAAGTATTATTACTTTATCCTACTGTTATACCCACTTTACTTTAAAATTTAGGGAAACCCATGTTTAAAAAATCTATGTCCATCGAAGGCTTTGATGATGATCTGTTCCAAGCTATGGAAGAAGAGCGTTGTCGTCAAGAAGATCACATCGAACTGATCGCTTCAGAAAACTACGCCAGCCCACGGGTCATGGAAGCACAAGGCTCACAATTAACCAACAAATATGCCGAAGGTTATCCTGGCAAACGTTATTATGGTGGCTGTGAGTTTGTAGATAAAGTCGAACAACTAGCCATTGACCGGGCCAAAGCCTTATTCTCAGCGGATTACGCCAACGTACAAGCGCACTCTGGCTCTCAAGCCAATATGGCAGTATTCATGGCTTTGATACAACCAGGCGATACTATTTTAGGTTTAAGCTTGGCTGATGGTGGTCATTTAACGCATGGCGCTAAACCTAATTTCTCTGGGAAAATCTATAAGGCTATTCAATATGGCTTAGCCGCTCACAGCGGTGAAATTGATTACGCACAAGTAGAAGCGCTAGCCTTAGAACATAAACCAAAGCTCATCATAGCAGGCTTTTCTGCGTATTCACGGGTTTGGGATTGGCAAAAGTTTCGCGACATCGCTGATAAAGTGGGTGCTTACTTTGTGGTCGATATGGCTCATGTTGCTGGTTTAATCGCGGCAGGTTTATATCCTAATCCTGTGCCTTTTGCCGATGTAGTCACTAGCACCACACATAAATCTTTACGTGGTCCTAGAGGCGGATTGATACTTTGTAAAAGTAATCCTGAGATCGAAAAGAAAATTGATTCCAGTATTTTTCCGGGCATACAAGGCGGCCCAGCGATGCACATTATTGCCGCCAAAGCCGTCGCCTTTAAAGAAGCGATGCAGCCAGAGTTTCGCCTCTATCAGCAACAAGTGATCAACAATGCAAAAGCCATGGCTGAGATTTTTATCAAACGTGGCTTTGAGATCGTCTCAGACGGCACTGACAATCATTTGATGTTGGTCTCTTTAATTCCTAAAGGCATTACTGGCAAAGCAGCTGATGCGGCGCTTAGCAAAGCGCATATTACCGTCAATAAAAATGCCGTACCTCATGATCCACAATCACCTTTTGTGACTAGCGGCATACGTGTCGGCACACCTGCCCCCACTACCCGTGGCTTCAAAGAAGCCGAAATGATAGAGATAGCAAATATGATGTGTGATGTCATGGAAAACATGGAAGACGACACCGTAATTGCTGCAGTACGTGAAAAGGTCAGTGCGCTATGCGCGCGTTTTCCAGTTTATAGTTAATGCTATGAAGTTGTCGGGTTACGCTAGTGCTAACCCGACCTACTTGGATTCTTCGTATTGGTTACTGCTCAAAAAATTATTAGCTTAGGAATTACATGTCAGATATAGAAATTGCCCAAAAAGCCACTATGCGACCAATCATCGCGTTAGCTAAAGTACAATACAATATAGACCCAGAGCATTTAGAGCCTTATGGTCATTACAAAGCTAAATTATCACTAGAATACATCAATAGCTTGGCTAATATACCCGATGGCAAACTCATTCTAGTAACGGCTATTAGCCCTACTCCCGCCGGTGAAGGTAAAACCACCACCACGGTCGGTTTAGGTGATGCTATGAACCGCTTAGACAAAAAAACCATCATGTGCCTACGCGAACCTTCATTAGGCCCCTGCTTTGGTGTAAAAGGCGGCGCTGCTGGTGGCGGTTATGCACAAGTAGTACCCATGGAAGACATCAACCTGCATTTTACCGGTGACTTTCATGCCATCGGCGTAGCCCATAATCTATTATCTGCGCTAATAGACAATCATATCAATCATGGTAACAGCTTGGATATAGACCCAAGGCGTATCCAATGGAAACGTGTGGTTGATATGAATGATCGTGCCCTGCGTCATATCGTCGTCGGTATGGGTGGCCCTGCCAATGGTTATTTGCGTGAAGACGGTTATGACATCGTAGTGGCTTCTGAAGTCATGGCTATATTATGTTTAGCCACCAATCGCGCTGACCTAAAAAATCGGCTAGGTCGCATTATCATTGGTTATAAATCAGACCGTATTACGCCCGTTTATGCCAGTGATTTAAATGCCCAAGGTGCAATGGCAGCTATATTAAAAGATGCGATCAACCCTAATTTGGTGCAAACCCTAGAAAATAATATCGCTATCATTCATGGCGGTCCTTTTGCCAATATTGCCCATGGCTGCAACACTGTCACCGCAACAAAAACTGCCCTAAAACTGGCTGATTATGTAGTGACAGAAGCCGGCTTTGGTGCTGACTTAGGGGCTGAAAAATTTATTGACATCAAATGCCGCATGTCTGGATTAACGCCCTCAGCAGTGGTGTTGGTAGCCACCATTAGAGCCTTAAAGTTTCACGGCGGTGTAGCTAAAAACGACTTAAATCAAGAAAACCTAGAGGCCTTAGAACAGGGCTTTGTTAATCTTGAGCGTCATTATCATAATATTACCGAGCATTACGGCTTACCGTGTGTGGTCTGTATTAATCATTTCACCTTTGATAGCGATGTAGAAATTGCTTTATTACAACAGCAATGTGCAGCTTTAGGAGCAACCTGTATCGTCTCTAAACATTGGGCAAATGGTGGCGCTGGCGCTGAAGACTTAGCACAGAGTGTGCTTGATGTCGTTGATGCGCGTGAGCCTGGCTTTACTTTTGTCTATGATGAAAATCTCAGTTTATGGGATAAAATCGAAACCATCGCCACTAAGCTTTATGGTGCAAAGGGCATTACCGCCAGCGCCAAAGTAAAAGCCCAACTTGCCGAATGGAATGCCGATTATGGACACTTCCCTATCTGCATGGCTAAAACCCAAATGTCATTTTCTACCAACCCTAATACTAAAGGCGCACCGACGGGCCATACCTTAGAAATACGTGAACTCAAACTCGCCAATGGTGCTGGCTTTATTGTTGCTATTGCTGGTGACATTATGACCATGCCAGGTTTACCCAAAGTGCCTGCTGCAGAACGTATTGATATTGATGATAATGGTAGAATAACGGGCTTATTTTAAACCTATGTTATTCTTTGTGTGACATAAGTCGTTGTTTGATGACTGGAGTGTAACATCTTTACATGTTAGTTCTTAAAACAGCCAAAGCTGTTTTACTCCAGTCGCCCACCATTACTCAGATAGATAGCATGATATTTCAATACGACCCCACCCTATTGTTACTTATCTCTCTGGCCGGTCTGTATGCGGGTACCCAAAACACCCTGGCTGGAGGCGGCTCTTTTATCACCTTCCCTACTCTACTGCTAGTTGGGTTAGATCCTTTATCAGCTAATATCACCTCTACGCTAGCCCTGTTCCCCAATCAAATGACCTCATCACTCGCTGGACGTAAATTAGCGGGGGGTGTGGGTGAGCTGAGCTTAAAAAAATTATTTGCGATAAGCATCGCTGGTGGCTTGGTTGGAGCAATGTTATTGCTAAATACCCCTGTCACTTTCTTTACGCAACTGGTGCCTTGGCTAGTACTTATCGCCACTGCACTATTCACATGGGGGAGTTTTCGTAAAACGACACTGCATAGTGTCCAGACGATGCCGCAACCTCTACTGGCCTTAGTGCAATTTATAATAGGCATTTATGGTGGTTATTTTGGCGGAGGCATTGGAATTTTAATGCTAGCCACCTTAAGTCTCGCTGGACAAAAAATCCGCATGGCAACGGCTACTAAAAACGTACTCGCCATGGCTATGAACGCTTCAGCTGTAATCTTGTTTGCTTTCTCTAATCATGTAGATTGGTTGGCTGGATTGGCGCTAGCTGTCGGTGGTATCGGAGGTGGATTCTTAGGCAGTTGGTTGGTACATCGTCTACCAGAAAACATCATGCGCGGTTTTGTGGTGTTAGTCGGCATGACCTTAAGCACTTGGCTATTTGTACGTTAACGAGTGTTTTTATGGATTACCCCAGCGAAAAAAATAACTTTCTTATCGAACATGCACAGCTAATTAAGCATAGCTATAATCACTGGTTACTAACAGAACTCATCCCCGAGAGCATTTCAGAGCTTGACTTTGCAAAGCGCTTATTTGCAGCCGACTTTGCTGTGGTCACGCATAATACTGATGCCGACCCAGTCTTTAATTACGCTAACCAAAAAGCCTTAGAATTATTTGAGTTTAATTGGCATGACTTTACTTGCCTGCCTTCGAAACACTCCGCAGAACCTGTTAATCAAAGTGAGCGCGAGCGCTTATTAACGGTAGTTACCCAAAAAGGCTATATCGATCATTATGAGGGTATCAGACTATCAAGCACAGGCAAGCGCTTTATTATTAAAAATGCCTTGGTTTGGAATCTAATCGATAAACATCAAGTTTATCAAGGCCAAGCGGCCTGCTTTAATCAATGGCTCTATTTATAGCAAGACCCGCTTAAGCACTCACGAAGGTATCATTTTTAGACGCGCCCAACATAATCCATCTTACCGATGTCTACGCCCTGATGTCGTAAGATGGCATAAGTTGTGGTCAGATGAAAGTGAAAATTAGGTAACACAAAATCCAATAAATAAGGCAGCCCTAAGAAATTCATTTCATTGCTACCAAATTTCAAATGAATAGCACGCTCTTCATTACCATCGATTTGCTCTGGGCTCAGCGTTTGTAAAAAAGCAATGGTTTTAATTATACGAATTTGTAATTCAGCAAAACTGCTTTCATTATCTTCATAACTAGGCACTTCTATACCTGCCAAACGAGCCGCACAACCTTTAACCATATCGGTAGCAATTTGAACCTGACGGCTTAGCGGAAACATATCAGGTGCTAAACGGCCATTAATAAAAATAGCCTGATCTATCTTTTTTGCTTCTGCATGTGCCGCCGCTTTGTTAAGTATTTCAGATAAATTACCTAACATACGCACAAATGAAGGTACAGAGGCTTGATACAAAGATATAGACATAATAACTCCAAGAAAATGAAAGGTTTTAAATAGAAACAATAACATGATCCGCTTTATAAGCGCTACCTACCCAAACTAAACCTGCAATTTTGCAGTTCATCTACCTGCCAAGAGTCAGCCTATATAACCAAACCATCAACATAAAAAGCTAGGTGAATATATTAGCTGCTTAAAGTTAAGTTTGGCAATATTCAAACTTTTTATATTGTTACTTAAAATACCCACTATCTCGCCACTGACATCCTAAATCAGTATAAAAAGTGCAGGCAACTTATAAATACTTAGCTTAAATTTGCATTAGGAATTGATGCTTATAGTCCTAATTTGTCATTTTCCTTGATCTAATTTCAAAAGCATCAGGTTTAAGTATATAATAGCTAAAAAATCACAAAGCTGTAATATTGTATTAGCTAACACAATTTAATCCAGCGCTTTACAAACTGTTAAAAAATTAAA
>CAMDOP010000017.1 GCA_945903675.1 Crenothrix polyspora | reverse complement strand
CTCACAATCGGTTTTTGTGCCATTACAATCGAGCACCCTAGCTTGCTTTTAAAACATGAATAACAGGCTTACAAATCGCACCCCGTTTGTACAGTATTTTATTTAAAATTAAATTCGTATCACTTTGATATCTTTACACTAATACAATATTTTACATGTAAAAAATGATTACATTTTTGTAGTATTGAAACAAAACTACAGCTATA
Source organism: Crenothrix polyspora (assembly GCA_945903675.1). Taxonomy (GTDB): domain Bacteria; phylum Pseudomonadota; class Gammaproteobacteria; order Methylococcales; family Methylomonadaceae; genus Methylobacter_C. Next base: position 22,933 of record CAMDOP010000017.1, on the reverse strand, counting down.
GTAGAAACCCAAATCTACATTAGCGCCCTAAAACATTATGCCCACTTCATCTACACTCAACAAAACACTTACCGGTATCCGCGGACTAGACGAAATCACTTATGGCGGCTTACCCCAAGGTCGTTGTTCACTGCTGGCGGGTGGCCCGGGTTGTGGAAAAACGGTATTGGCCTTACAAATTTTGGTGAATGGCGCCAAACAAGGTGAACCAGGGATTTTTGTCGCCTTTGAAGAAGATGCCAGGCGTATAGTCATCAATGCCGCGACCTTTGGCTGGGATTTGCCGGATTTACAAAATAAAGAATTATTTTTCTTAGACGGTAAGCCTCGGGCCGAAGATCTTTGGTCGGGTGACTTTGAACTCACTGGGCTACTGGCCATGCTCAAAGCCAAAGCGGATCAAATCGGCGCTAAACGCATCGTGTTTGATTCTATCGACGTGTTGTTATCGCTACTCGATAATCCTAAAGCTGAGCGCCGCGAGTTGTTTAGACTCAACGACTGGCTGGTCAGTAATGCCATGACCGGCATAGTCACCTGCAAAAACAATGATTCCGGCTTGTCAGGACTCGACTACAAAGATTTCATGCAATACATGGTGGATTGTGTGATCGATCTGAGCCATGAAATGGATGACAGAGTCGCACACCGCTCATTGCGCGTCGTTAAATACCGAGGTTCTGGCTTTTATTCTGGCGAAGTCACTTTATTATTAGGTGATCACGGCGCTGAGATTATCGCTTTTCCAGAAAGTTCTCAAGACCAAATTGCCAGCAACGTACGCATTTCCTCAGGTGTGCCGCGTTTAGATAGTATGTTAGGTGGCGGTTACTATAAAGGCTCTGCGGTATTATTAAGCGGCGCACCCGGCACGTCAAAATCGAGTCTTTGCGGCATGTTTATACTCGCCGCCTGTCAACGAGGTGAACGCTGCTTGTATGTCAGTTTTGATGAATCAGTCAGTGAAATTGTCCGCAACCTAAAATCCATCAGCATTAATTTAGCCCCCTATGTCGACAGTGGCTTACTGCATGTAGAATCCATACGCAGTAGCTTGGCTGGCACAGAAGAACAAGTCGGCAACTTACGTAAAATGATCGAAAGCTATAAGCCTGAGTGCTTTGTCATCGACCCTTTGTCTGCCATCGTGCATAGTGAAGGTGATAGTCGCAGACGTATGCCTGAAAAAATCCTCACCCTGACCAAAGCCAGCGGCATTACCTTGCTGTGCACCAGTTTACTGGGCAATGGCGGTGATTCTCTGAATGAAGAAACCGGCATACAAATTTCGGCAGTCGCCGACACCTGGATCCATATCAGTTATTCGATACTGGGCGGCGAACGCAATCGCGCTTTATCGATTATCAAATCACGCGGTAGCGAGCATTCTAATCAAGTGCGTGAGTTGGTGATCGATAAGCTAGGCATTACCCTATCGGATGTTTATCAAGCCGATGGCGAAGTACTGATGGGCACGGCCAGATGGCAAAAAGAACAAGATGAACTAGCAACCGAACAGTTAATGCTGGCCAATGTCGAATATAAACGTCGCGTTATCGAACTTGCTCAGGATGAAGTCAATGCCCAAGTCGAAATTTTGCAAGTGAACTTAGCCGTCAAGCAAAAAGAGCTAGAGTTATTAATGGCCACCGAAGCCACGCGCCTTTATCATCATGGCCTTAATCGTGAGGAATTGTGGAACAAGCGCTCTGGCGATGATATTAATGCGATAAGCTTAGATACGGTCAACAATGCATAAAGTAGCCTTTTTATCAAAACAAGATCAGCCCTTATCAATGGCAACGCATCAATTTCGTTTATATATTGCCGGTGAATCGATTAACTCTAAACTCGCCCTCAGTAATCTTAAGACTTTTTGTGAAGCCTATTATGCTAATGATTATCACATTGAACGAATAGATGTGTTGCTATCACCCGATATTGCTTGGGCTCAAGGCGTTACCGCAACCCCCATGCTGTTGCGGCTAGCACCAACACCGACCCTCAAGATTATGGGTAATTTGAGCGATACCGAGCAATTGCTCAACGGCCTAGGCGCTATAGATGGATAAGTTGCTGTCTTTATTAGAACAATTAGAAACGGTTAATCATGATTTAGAAGAATCGGGGGTTGATGCGCTATTAACCGAGCAAGGCCCTTTATTGATAGGCGATGCCCGCTTTAGCGTGCCCTTTTCAGAAGCTCGCTATCGCAGCCTGATTGATCGTTTAGATGTGTTGGTACTAGAAATGACGGCCTCAGGGGCGATAGTCTATAGCAATGAGGCTACTAGCCGCATTACCGGCATGAGCAATCCGCAACTACTCAGCAGCACTTGTATAGACATCATCAGACCCCTTGATGACCACCTGTCTTTAGAGAGTTTGTGCAATGCATTTCTCGAAAATGTCGAGTTAATCGGCTATAAAACCAGTCTTCTCACTGCCGATGGCAGCTATAAAGTCATTTCTTGGCATACCTTTGATATTTTTAATAACGAGCATCAACTTGATCGTATCGTTTATTTTGGTATCGACATTAGCAAGGATCTGCTAGCCGAACAAGATTTAGCGATTGCCTCGATCGCTTTTAATACTAATCTAGCCATGACCATCTACGATGTCGAGGGCACCATACTTAAAATCAACACGGCTTACACAGAGCTCACCGGCTATACAACTACTGACGTCCTAGGCAAAAACTATCAACAATTAGCATCCGCTCACAACTCGGTCGACTTTTATACCGAAAAGCGCCAAACCATCAAAGATAAAGGCGCTTGGAGCGGCGAGCTCTGGAGCACATGTAAAAAGGGTGAGGATTATCAAGAGTTTCGTACGATTAATGCCGTGAGAAGCAAAGAAGGCCTAATCACTCATCTTGTCAGTACACACAAAGATATTAGCCAGGCTAAACTTGTAGAAGATAAACTCAGTATCGCCACCGTTGCCTTTGAAGTCGCGCAACCCATGTTTATCACCGATGCCCAAGGTTTATTTACGCATATCAACTCTGCCTTTACTGAGGCGACTTACTACTCCATAGATGAACTCACCGGCAAGAACCCTAATATCCTTAACTCCGGACTTCAAGATTCTGAGTTTTATAAGGCGATGTGGCAAGACATTAATACCCATGGGCGTTGGTCAGGCGAGCTATGGAATAAGCGCAAAGATGGTGAAGTCTATTTTGTACAGCTTAGCATTACTGAAGTCTCTGATACAGACGGTAACAGAACCCATTATGTCTGTTCATGCACCGATATTACCCAACGTAAAGCTCACGAAGAAGGTTTGATAGAGGCTAAAGAAAAAGCCGAGCGTTTTTCTACACTGAAATCAGAATTTATGGCGACCATGTCGCATGAGATACGTACACCTATGAATGCCATCATCGGTTTTTCGATGCTGGCTTTATATGAAGATATGTCACCAGAGGTTAGGTCTTATGTAGAAGACATCAATACCGCTTCCACCAGCTTACTGGGCATTTTGCAAGACGTACTTGATTTTACAAAACTAGAAGTCGGTCGTGTGGTCATAGAATCTATACCGCTTGACTTGCTGGACTTATTCGGCACTATTAACACTCTCTTTATAGGCGCTGCACAGCAAAAAGACTTAGAGTTCACTATCATCCGTGATGGTGCTATTCCTCTTAATCTGTTGGGCGATAAACTTAGGCTGCAACAAGTGCTGATTAATTTGGTTGGCAACGCCATCAAATTTACCCTGCATGGCAGCGTTAAGCTAGAAATCAGCTTGCATAGTATTAGTCTGACCCAAGCCTGTTTATTATTTTCTGTGTCAGATACCGGTATCGGTATTGCGCCAGAAGATCAGAGCACGTTATTTTTAGCCTTTAGTCAGGTAGATGGATCCCATAGCCGTCGCTTTGGTGGCACTGGACTTGGTTTGGCTATTAGTAAAGATCTGGTGGAGCTCATGGGCGGCGAGATTGTAGTCGATAGCCACTCTGGACTGGGCAGTACCTTTAGCTTTATTTTGCCGTTTGAGATTAATCACACCGCTATCAATCACTCGACTCATTTCATATGTGTAAAACAGGATGTTACCAACAGACCAGGTGAAAATAAGTTTAAAGGCCAGCGGGTATTGATAGTCGAAGATAATGGCTTGTCACAAAAGCTAACCCTAAAACACATGAACTTTTTAGGCATAGATGCCAAAATCGCCTCAAACGGAGAAGAAGCGCTAAGCCTGTTGGAACAATATGAGTTTGATGCCGTGCTAATGGACATCCACATGCCAATCATGAATGGTATTGAAGCGACCACACATATACGTCAGCAAGAAAAATGGGCCAATTTACCCATTATTGCCCTAAGCGCAGGCGTATCGGAGATGGAACGCAATAACTGCATCGCTTGTGGCATAGTCGGCTTCATTGCCAAGCCTATCGATGTAGAGCAGTTATACGCGACATTGGTGCTTTGGCTAAAGTCTAGTGTTGAGCTAACGGATTTATAGTGCATAGGATGTGCCGACCATAGGATGCGCATCATTGCGTCTATATCGACACAATGGTCGGGCACATCACTAGTAAAGATAAAAATAGACACTGCTGTTTATTGGTAGTATTAAGTACTATCAATTTATACCCAGCAGTTAGAAACCATGAGCACAGCAGAAAAACTTTCAATCACACTACCTACTGAAATGGTGCGTTTCATTCGCGACAAAGTAGACTCTGGGGACTATAGTTCTAATAGTGAAGTTATCCGTGAAGCATTACGTAGTTGGATGACTGTTGACCAACCATTAAAGGCGCTTGATGCAGCAATTACTAGAGGTATTGCTGATGCAGAGGCCGGACGGACACAAGATATTGACTCAGTACGTGAGGAGTTACAAAAACGTTTTGAAGCATGAAGGTTGTTATCACGAACGAGGCCAAATCTGACTTGGTAAACATTGGTGAATTCATTCGCCCACATAGTCCTAAGAGAGCCATTACTTTTATTGAAGAACTGCTTGATCGTTGCGCCACACTTGCTGATAATCCCTGCGCTTTTCTGTTAGTGCCACGTTATGAGCATCTTGGCGTAAGGCGTTGCATCCATCGTGATTACCTAATTTTTTATCGTGTTCTTAAAGACTACATTGAAGTCATTCATATTCTGCATGGCGCTATGGATTATGATGCTTTATTGTTTCCAAATCACTAAGAGTCAAGTAATGCATAGGATGTGCCGACGCTAGGAGGCGCATCATTATATAAGCGATGCGCTTCACTTTGTTCAGCACATCCTATACCCCTGCCCACAGTTAAGCGAAAAAAAACATTGGAATGCTGAGCTTCAGCTCAGCCTTTTAAAACAGCTGAAGCTGTTTTACTCCAAGCTTTGGGTAGTGTCGCTCTGCGTTGGCAACCCTATACTATAACTGCGAGGTAGAGCCTACCTTTAAAATAAGCTAAAAACTCGAAGAATGTCTATCATTAGCCGATAAGTTGTTATGATATTGCAGTATTAATAAAACACTCGAATTAATCTCCTACTAGATTTAAAAGGCTACGACAATGACCGCATTATCCTCTGAACGAATTACGATAGACGCAAGCATTTGCCATGGTAAGCCTTGTATTCGAGGCTTACGTTATCCGGTTGAAAATATTCTGGAATGGTTAAGCACTGGAATGACTATTGAAGAGATACTCACGGATTATGAGGACTTAGAAAGAGAAGACATTATGGCCGCGCTGGCATTCGCTACACAACTTATCAAAGTAAAACGAATTGCAAAGTTAGCCGCATGAAATTTATTGTTGATGCGCAGTTACCACGGCGTCTTGCGGCTAGTTTGAAATGGTGGGGGCATGATGTTCTGCATACCTTAGATTTACCGTCTGGAAATCGGACGCCAGATTGGCATATTAATAAGCTATCTATGGAAGAGCAACGTGTTGTCATCACTAAAGATGCCGATTTCGTTAACTCATTTTTACTCTATGGAGTGCCATTTAAGTTACTGTTAGTATCAACAGGAAATGTGAACAACCAAGTACTTGAAGAAATTTTTACTAAAAATATATCGGCTATTATTGAAGCACTGAATAGTTATGAATTTGTAGAAGTTACGCAAACATCATTGATTGAACATCGATAATCGGGCCACCAATTTAAGACGGGGTATAACATAGGATGTGCCGACGCTAGGAGGCGCATCATTGTATAAGCGATGCGCTTCACTTTGTTCAGCACATCCTATACCACTGTCCACAATTAAATGCAAAACAAAACATTGGCGTGCTAAGCTTCAGCTCAGCCTTTTAAAACAGCTGAAGCTGTTTTACTCCAAGATACCGAGAAAAAGTTGGGTTGCAAAAAGCATGCAACCCAACCTAAACCAAACTCTGTTCCTGCAACAACCTGATTTCATCACGAACGCTGGCGGCTTTTTCAAATTCTAAGTTTTTTGCATGGCGATACATGTCATCTTCCAATTGCTTGAGCTTTTTGCCCAACTGTTTAGGGTTCATGTTTTTATAATCGGCTGTAGGTTCTGCAGCTTTATTCTGAGCCTTAACATTACCCGGCAAACCTGAGCCAGGAATCGCGACCTGAAGTATATCGGTGATAGATTTAAAAATAGTCGCCGGTTCTATGTTGTGCTCGACATTAAATTGATGCTGTTTTTCACGCCGCCGTTCAGTTTCATCGATGGCTTGTTGCATAGATTTAGTAATTTTATCGCCATATAAAATAGCCTTACCATTTACATTTCTTGCGGCCCGACCTATGGTTTGCACTAAAGACACAACAGACCGCAAAAAACCCTCTTTATCGGCATCGAGTATCGCCACTAAAGAAACCTCAGGAATATCCAAACCTTCACGTAATAAGTTAATACCTACCAACACATCAAACTTGCCTAAGCGTAAGTCACGAATAATTTCTACGCGTTCTACGGTATCAATATCCGAATGTAAATAACGCACCTTCACCCCATGCTCTGCTAGGTATTCGGTTAAATCTTCGGACATGCGCTTGGTTAAGGTGGTCACTAATACCCGCTCTTTAACGCTGACACGTAAACTGATCTCTGATAATAAATCATCTACCTGTGTCGTGGCGGGCCGAACTTCGACCACGGGATCTAATAAACCTGTTGGCCTGACCACTTGCTCGGCAAAAACACCCGAGTGCTCTCGTTCATAAGGACCTGGTGTGGCAGAGACATAGATGCGCTGCGGCGATTTGGCCTCAAATTCGGCAAAGGTTAAGGGTCGATTATCCAACGCAGAAGGTAGCCTAAAGCCATAGGCGACTAGCGTTTCTTTACGTGAGCGATCACCTTTATACATCGCACCTAATTGCGGAATCGTGACATGACTTTCGTCAACGATGACCAAGGCATCTTCCGGCAAATAATCAAACATGGTGGGTGGTGATTCTCCCGCCGCTCGACCCGATAAATAACGAGAATAGTTTTCTATGCCTGAGCAATAACCCACTTCAAAGATCATTTCAATATCGAATAAAGTACGCTGCTCCAAGCGTTGCGCTTCTACCAGCTTATCTAAGGACCGTAAGTGCTTGAGCCGGTCTTTAAGCTCTATTTTAATCATGTCAATGGCTGACAATAATTGCTCTCTAGGCGTTACATAATGACTTTTAGGATAAACGGTATAACGCGCCAAGCGTTTTAAAATCTCACCTGTTAAGGGATCGAATAATGATAAGCGCTCGATCTCATCATCAAACAATTCAACTCTTAAAGCTGCGCTGTCGGACTCAGCAGGAAAAACATCAATGACCTCACCACGCACTCGATAAGTCGCCCTACGCAATTCCAGATCGTTACGGGTATATTGCATTTCCGCCAATCGCCGCAACAGACTACGTTGATTAATTAAATCACCTTTGACCAAATGCAAGACCATTTCGAAGTAGGATTCTGGTTCGCCTAAACCATAAATGGCTGAAACCGTAGCGACTACGATAGAATCTTGTCGTTCAATTAAGGCTTTGGTCGCCGACAAACGCATTTGTTCGATGTGTTCGTTAATGGCGGCATCTTTATCAATAAAGGTATCAGAGGCCGGCACATAAGCTTCTGGCTGGTAATAATCGTAATAGGAGACAAAATACTCCACGCTATTTTCCGGAAAGAATTCTTTCATTTCTCCGTATAACTGCGCGGCGAGTGTTTTATTCGGCGCCAAAATCATCGCTGGGCGCTGAACCTCATTAATCACATTCGCGATGGTAAAGGTCTTGCCCGAGCCTGTAACCCCCAGCAAAGTCTGATGCACTTCGCCATCACTCAAGCCTTCGACCAATGCTTTAATGGCAGTGGGTTGATCGCCTGCGGGCTTAAATTTACTATGGAGCTTAAATTGTTTCTTCACTTATTTTCTCAATAACATAACTATGCTTGGAGTAAAACAGCTTCAGCTGTTTTAAAACACAAAGCGTCTGGTTGTAGGTCGGGCACATGCTTTTCGTGCCCGACAATAGCATATATTGAATGCCTAATGTCGGGCGACGATAAAGCCGTCACCCGACCTACGCGATCGCTTTGTCACGTGTTATGCCATAAGCCGGATAAACAACGTTCATCCACCCAACATAACTCCACGCCAATTATTTTTTTAACATCGGGTTTTTAGCAAACCTACACATAGCGTATAATTGCCAGCAATTTCATCCCTAATCTTATCTTGTCCAATATGAACATCACACTTTCTAATAGAGTCCAAGCCGTTAAACCGTCTCCTACCTTGGCCATTACTGCTAGAGCCGCTCAAATGCGCGCTGCTGGCAAAGATATTATTGGCTTAGGTGCTGGCGAACCTGATTTTGATACTCCTGATCATATTAAAGCCGCTGCGGTTAAAGCCATGGATAGCGGTTTTACTAAATATACCGCTGTTGACGGCACTGCCAGCTTAAAGAAAGCTATTATCGCAAAATTTAAGCAGGATAATGGCCTAGATTATCAGCCTAAACAAATTCTAGTCTCTTGTGGCGGAAAACAAAGCTCTTACAATCTTACCCAAGCCTTATTAAATGCCGGTGACGAAGTCATTATTCCTGCGCCTTTCTGGGTGTCTTATCCCGATATGGTGTTGTTGGCAGACGGTGTACCCGTTATTGTCGAAACCACTCAGGCGCAGCATTTTAAGATGTCACCTGCACAATTACGTGCAGCCATTACCGACAAAACCCGGTTAATCTTTATTAATAGCCCGTCTAATCCTTCAGGTGTGGCTTATAGTTTAGAAGAACTTAAAGCACTGGGTGATGTATTAGCCGATTTCCCTAAAATCATTATTGCCACCGATGATATGTACGAACATATCTTATGGAATCAAGGTTCGTTTGTTAATATCTTAAACGCACATCCTGAATTTTATGAGCGTACCGTGGTGATGAATGGTGTATCTAAAGCTTATTCTATGACCGGCTGGCGTATTGGTTATGCCGCAGGCCCGGCTGACTTGATTGAAGCTATGTGCACCATACAATCACAGAGCACATCTAATCCTACGTCGATTTCACAATATGCTGCAGAAGCTGCTTTAACGGGCGATCAAAGCTTTATCAGCAATATGTGTGTGGAGTTTAAAAAACGCCATGATTATGTGGTTGCTGAACTGAACAGTATCGAAGGCATTGAGTGCTTAGAAACGGATGGTACTTTTTATGTATTCCCCAACATAGAAAAACTCATCGCCCGTTTGGACGGCATTAACAACGATTTGGAATTTTCTGATTACTTAATCGAAAAAGCTGGCGTGGCGTTAGTGCCAGGCTCTGCTTTTGGTACAGAAGGTCACATTAGAATTTCTATTGCGACCAGCATGGCTAATTTGGAAAATGCTTTAGCACGAATTAAACAGGCTATTTAATATTCTTCAATAGGGCGAATGCAATTCGCCCCTACGATGTAACTAAAGCAAGACTATAGGATGCGCTAAGGAACGAAGCGCATCATCTATGCAGCGTATATGATGGCATCAATTGATGCGCTTCACTATCGTTCAGCACATCCTATACATTCCTACTACGCTAATGCTTTGTTAGCATAACTCAAGCTGCGATAAAGAAAAAACTGCACGCCGAATATCAAACTCGCCAATAACAAATGCAGTGGCTGAACCAGCGCTGGCACGCCTAAGCGATCTAAACTAATACCCGCTACGATGGCTAAAACCACCAAGGCCAACAAGGCAAAGCCGGTACGAAACAATAAACTGTCTTTATCAACCGCTAGATAAAGTTTCCGCGCCAACCATAGGTGAGTAAACAGAATGATGGATGAAAAAGACCGATGGATATAAAAGATAATCGGAAAATCATCACGCCAAAATTGCCTGTCGATATTAGCATGAGCAATCACATCAACCGCTTCTCTCACCTGTGTGCCCATAGCAATCTGCACTAAGGTCATGAGCATTGCCACCCATAAAACCGTGTTAAACTTTTTGGGCAAGTCGCCGGTACTAAGCTGATGCAAGGAGTCCTGTTGCGATCTAGCAATGGTATAAATCAATAAGGCGACAATAACCAAGGCCAACAACATATGTGCGGTAATCATGTACGGCTTTAGATTGCTAGACACGACATTAGCCCCTAGCCAACCTTGAAAACCCACCAGAAAGAAACTACTAAGCGAAAGATAAAAAATGCTTTTATCTGTTTTACGATAAATACGTGATGACCACGCAGTTAAAAAAATCAAAAAGCCTATGCTGGCACCCAGCAAACGATTGCTATACTCTGTCCAGGTTTTTACTGGATTAAATTGCGTATTCTCGTAGCCACGCTGCGCATAAAGCTCATGGTAATTAGCCGGCAACTGCGCCTCCTCCGTTGGCGGTATCCATTGTCCAAAACATGTGGGCCAATCAGGACAGCCCATACCTGCGCCAGAAGCTCTGACGATGCCTCCCGCCAGTATCACGCAATACACGGCAAAAATAGTCAATATGCCTAAACGACGAAACGCTAAACCCGCGGAACTATTCATAGCCAATTCCTGTTAATAGTAATGGGAAACTGTGGTGCGTCTTTTAGTTTCAGATGAGCTATACCCTCATCAGCGACGGGTAATACCAGCAATAGCTTGCATAGCTCATGCTCAGATTGATAACGCGCACCACTCTGATGGGCTTGCAACACGCGACCGATAGGCTGCGTATCATCAGTACTGTCATCGATAATCATGTCATTAGGCAACGGTGCCTTAGGTACGGCACATTCAGCCAAGAACAGTGCTCTTTTTGCTTTACCCAGATAATGAGTACGAGCCACAATTTCCTGGCCGGTATAACAGCCTTTAGTAAAGCTAATACCCCCTAACTGATCTAAATTAAGCATCTGCGGTATGAATTCTTCAGAAGTTTCATTAGTCAGCCAAGGAATACCGTCTAGCAGATCAAGATAGCGCCAATGCTCTGAGTTTTCAGCTTGATAGCCTGTCGCAAGTTGCTCTGTCCAAAAGACTATCGCCCTCTCGGTTTCCGCTATCACTAACTGCCGACTTTGTGTCGCTGAAAATTGAATGCTGATGACATCTTGTTGCTGAGTATTTAGAAAAGCTTCAGTGGCTAAGGCAGAATAACTTAAGCCCAGCAGACAATAATGCTCGCTACTATCGGCAATGCTCACCGCTGATCTTAAGATATACATCTGTAATCTTTTTTTAATAGCGTCCAGTAACGCTATGGGTAATACCATTAAGAAAACATCCGCCTTTTTAATTAATAAAAAAGTCGTTATCACCCTGCCCTTAGGATTGCATATCGCACCTAAGCGACTATTCGTTTCTGTTACCTCATTAACATCACAGGTCATTTGCCCCTGCAATAAGCTAGCTGCATCTGCACCACTCACCGTCAACACACCTAAATGCAATACCGGACAAAGCACTTTGTCGTTAGGCACTAAACTCGCTGTAAAGGTAATGATCGCATCATTTTCAAGCTGCGCCTGTTGACTGAGTAAAAAGGTTTTCCAATTAGGATTCATAATATCTACATCGGTTTTAAAAGTGTTGTTGATTATATAGCAACTCAGGATCAGAGGTGAAAAGCTGCTCATTTGCGTTGGGCGATGATGTTTGAGTAAAACAACGCCAGCTGTTTCCACGCAAGAGCTGAAGCTCAACACTCTAAGCCACTTATAGCGATTATAATGTTGGCTTGCGAAAAGCATGTCGCCCAACAGCACTTTCAACATGATTAGAAAAACTTTGGAATATGAACGATGCCCCAACACACTGAACCCTCGCTATTACTAGCCATTAAACCGTCTCATCATTTAAAAGCGCTGGTCATTATCATTCATGTTTTAGCCTTAGGCGCGAGTATCGCTAATGATTTAGACTTGGCGTTTAAATTAGGGCTCATTACTATCATTGGTCTACAAGCTTGGTTAACCATAAAGCGCTTAAAAAATGAAGCTTACACCATTAAATATACTGAGGCTTTAGGCTGGCAACTATCAAAAGACCAAGACTTAGTTTCGATTGAAATTTTAAACTCTACCGTCATCACAACGTTTGCCATTTTTTTACACTACAAAGAGCGCTCACCATCAAACTTTAGATCGCCTGGAGCTAAACAAACTCGTTTGATATTAAATGATGCATTAAGCGATGACGATTACCGATGCCTACTCGTTAAATTGAAAATAACTCACATAAAATAGCAGCTACTTTACGCATCTATTGATAGAATGAAGCCAGCAAAAGATAACAATTTCAGTTAAATTTGTGTTGACCTGAAATTGCAGTATATTAAGAAGCATTTAAATAGAATATCAAGGAGCAGTCAGATGTCGAAAGGTCAAAATTTACAGGATAATTTTCTAAATACCCTCAGAAAAGAACATACCCCTGTGTCCATTTTTCTTGTCAATGGTATTAAGCTACAAGGCAAAGTTGACTCATTTGATCAGTATGTCATCATGCTAAAAAACACTATTAGCCAAATGGTTTATAAACACGCCATATCAACGATAGTACCCAGCAAATCAGTTAAAATGACACGTGATGACGAGATCGTCGAAGAATAACAAGCTACAGATCTCTTTAACACCTCACCCCTTTACCTTCATGGAGTATTTTATTGTTTGATCGTCCCGATTCTGGTGAACGCGCCATACTTGTTCACCTCACTTTTCGTCATGGGCAGGAAGATCTTTTAGAATTAAAAGAGCTGGCTAAATCAGCCAGAACTGACCCTGTTTTTGTCATCACTGGCAGTCGCAAACGTCCCGACTCAAGATATTTTGTCGGTAAAGGTAAACTAGAAGAACTTAAAGAAGCTATTGAAAGCTATGAAGCTGACGTAGTTTTATTTAATCATCCACTAGCACCCAGTCAAGAAAGAAATCTCGAAGAAGCACTAGGCGTTCGAGTAGTTGACAGAAATGGCTTGATACTCGATATATTTGCTCAACGCGCACAATCTTTTGAAGGTAAACTTCAGGTTGAGCTGGCACAGCTTAAACATTTATCAACTCGATTAGTCAGAGGCTGGACGCATTTAGAGCGCCAAAAAGGCGGTATAGGCCTACGTGGTCCTGGCGAAACTCAGTTGGAAACTGACCGACGCTTATTAGGCTTGCGCATTAAACAAATTCAGCAACGCCTAGATAAAGTAGACAAGCAAAGGCATCAAGGTCGCAGTAAACGTAAAAAAGCTGAAATCCCCTCTATTTCATTGGTGGGTTATACCAATGCGGGGAAATCCACGCTTTTTAATGCGCTGACAGGCGCTGATATTTACACGGCAGATCAGCTATTTGCTACGCTAGACCCTACTTTGCGTAGTTGCCAGTTACCTAATAGCAGTGAAATTATCTTGGCAGATACGGTAGGCTTTATACGCCATTTACCGCATGAGTTGGTAGCGGCCTTCAAATCTACGCTGCAAGAAGCCAGCGAAGCTGATTTACTACTGCATGTCATTGATGCGCATAGTGAAGACCGAGATGAGATTATTAAGCAAGTTAATATCGTCTTAGAAGATATAGATGCCGACAAAGTTAGGCAAATTGAAATCTATAATAAAATTGATTTATTAGATAATTTTCAACCACATATAGATAGAGATGAATCGGGCAATGCCATTCGAGTCTGGCTATCTGCTGAAACCGGCTTAGGCCTAGAATTGCTTTTTGAAGTTTTAGCGGAATTGTTTTCAACGACTAAAGAAAAAATACGCTGTTATTTACGTCCCGACCAAGGTCACATCAGAGCAAAATTATTTACTTGCGCAAAAATAATTAACGAGCATATTGATGACTTCGGTTCAAATGAACTGGTCATTGAAATTGATGCTAGACATTTAGGTCTGTTAAAAGATGTAAAAACTGAAAACATATCTGTAGGCAGAAGCATAGCACCAGACTATAAAAGACGTAACAAACAGTCTTAACGTTAAATCTGTCTGTTGTGCTTTTCGCCTTTTAACAGATTTGAGATAGAATACCCATTAACATCCCGCGTGATAATTAATTTAGTAATCCAAACGGAGCATAAGCATGTCCTGGAATGAGCCTGGCAACGATAAAAAAGACCCTTGGAGTGGTCGAGGTGACCAAAAAGGGCCACCTGATTTAGAGGAAGCTATACGTTCTATACAAGAAAAATTAACTAAATTTCTTGGTGGAAAAAATAACGACCCAGATAATGACGATGCTCCTAGCCCATTTTCTTCTGGAGCCTCTATGAAAAGCTTAGGCTTTTTAGCTGGCGGTGTACTGGTCATTTGGGGTTTAAGTGGATTTTATATTGTTGATGAAGGAAACCATGGCGTCGAAACACGCTTTGGCCAATACATTAACACCACTCAGTCTGGTTTAAATTGGCATTTGCCTAGCCCTATTGAACGGGTTGATATCGTCAATGTAAAACAACAACGCTTTATAGAAGTGGGTTACCGCAGTGGTGGCAGTGAGCAAATCAATGGATCTGTTCCTAAAGAAGCGTTGATGCTTACTAAAGATGAAAACTATGTCGATGTTCGACTAGCTGTTCAATACCAAGTTAAAGATGCCAAACAGTTTATATTTAATGTCGTCAATCCTGCCATCACCTTAAAACAAGTGACCGAAAGTGCTCTACGCGGCGTAGTGGGTAGCAGTGCAATGGACTTTGTCTTAACCGAAGGTCGTAGTGAAATAGTGACCTTGATTAAGAAAGAAATCCAAGATGTTATGGATAGCTATCAATCAGGCGTACAAGTCACAAGCGTCAATTTACAAGATGCGCAACCACCTGAACAAGTACAAAGTTCGTTCGAAGATGCCATTAAAGCACGTGAAGATCAGCAACGTTTGATCAACGAAGCAGAGGCCTACTCTAACGATGTAGTCCCTAAAGCTCGAGGCGCGGCAGCCAGAAAAATCCAAGAAGCCGAGGGTTACAAAGAACAAGTAATTGCTCAGGCAGAAGGTGAGTCCAATCGTTTTACAAAACTACTGGCTGAATATAGCAAAGCTCCAGATGTAACTCGCAAGCGTCTTTACATCGAATCTATGGAAGCCGTTTTGTCAGGTACCAATACGGTCATGGTCGACGTTAAAGGCGGAAATAATATGATTTATTTACCATTAGATAAAATGATGACACAGCGCCAACCAACAGCAGTATCTTACACAGGATCTGCCAATGGGAGCAGCGATCAACCTCAATCACAACCAACCGCTGTTCAAGAGCAGATTATTGAGCATCCCGTTGCGCGTGCACGTGAAGCGAGGGGACGTCAATGACAGTCAATAAAGTTTTATTAGGTCTAGCCGCATTATTCCTTTTGATGACGACCTCGGTATTTACCGTTAATCAAACAGAAAAAGCGATTAAATTTAGACTCGGTGAAATCGTCAAAAACGATTATGAACCGGGCATCCACTTTAAATTACCTTTTATTAACAATGTTAAAAAGTTTGATGCTCGCATACAAACGATGGATGCGAAACCTGAACGTTTTTTAACTGCTGAAAAGAAAAACGTGATCGTTGATTCTTTTGTTAAATGGCGCATAGGTAATGTCAGTACTTTTTATACCACAGTGGCTGGTGATATAGATCAAGCTAATTTACGTCTAGATCAAATCATTAAAGATGCATTTCGCAGTGAGTTTAGTAAACGTAATATCAAGCAACTGATTTCGACGGATCGTAGTGCCATACGTGAAATATTAACGAATAACTCTAAAGAAGTCGCTGCAGCTTTAGGCATGGAAATTGTTGATGTTCAAGTGATGCGTATCGATTTACCTCCAGAGGTTAGTACCTCTGTGTTCCGCAGAATGGAAGCTGAGCGCGAACGTGTTGCTAGGGAATTCCGCTCACAAGGTTCTGAAGCCGCAGAAAGAATTCGAGCTGATGCTGATAGACAACGTGTTGTAACCTTAGCGAACTCGTTCCGTGACGCTGAAATACTACGCGGTCAAGGTGATGCTATTTCCGCTGAAATCTATGCCAAAGCTTATGGCGCAGACACAGGCTTCTTTACTTTTTACCGTAGTTTAAATGCTTACAAGAAAACGTTCTCAAGCTCTAGCGTTATGCTGCTAGATCCTGATTCTGATTTCTTTCAGTATTTTAAGAAACAAAAATAACCGCAGGCAGGGTATTCTTACCCGCCTACGTTAAGACTATTAAAACGCTCCGCTCGCGGGGCGTTTTGTTTGAGTGGATATACAAAACATGCAACAAAAAGATTCCTGGCTTTTACCTGATGGTATAGATGAAATTTTACCGGCAGAAGCTAAACATCTAGAACAGTTACGCGGCAGACTATTAGAATTATTTAGCTGTTGGGGTTATGACTTAGTCATCCCACCCTTTATTGATTTTTTAGATTCTTTACTGACCGGTTCCGGTCATGATCTAGATTTACAAACCTTTAAGTTTACGGATCAAATTAGCGGAAAAATGTTAGGTATTAGAGCCGACATGACGCCTCAAGTTGCTCGTATGGACGTACACAATATCAAACATGAGTGGCCAACACGCTTATGTTATGTAGGCACCATTCTACATACTCGCGGTGATCCCCTAGAAAAAACACGCAGCCCTATGCAACTGGGCGCAGAACTTTATGGCCATGCTGGAATAGAAAGCGATATCGAAGTGATACGCTTGATGCTAGAAATGCTGGCTATCACAGGCTTACAAAATGTACATTTAGACTTAGGTCATGTGGGCATTTACCGGGCCTTATCAAAACAAGCGGCATTAAGCCCGCAGCAAGAAAGTGAATTATTCGACATCTTGCAACGCAAAGCGCGTACTGAACTTGCAGAGTTAATGCAGAGCTATAGCCTCGATAACGATCTTAAAAACATGTTCTTAAAACTACCTGAACTCAATGGCAATAAAGATGTTATTGCTAAAGCTCAAACGGTATTTTCAAAAGCCAATGCTGACGTTAAGACGGCATTAGCCGATTTAGTTGGCATTGCTGACAAACTAGCTCACTATTTTCCATCACTACCGATTAGTTTCGACTTAGCGGAATTGCGCGGCTATCATTATCATACCGGTGTAGTTTTTGCAGCATTCATACCCTCAGTCGGTAGAGAAATTGCTCGTGGCGGTCGATATGATAATATTGGTGCTATATTTGGTAGAGACAGGCCAGCGACAGGCTTTAGTGCAGATTTAAAGCTATTATCAACACTGAGCAAACCAGCCTCTCCTTCAGTATCTCGTGAACTGATCTTTGCACCCTACAATGAAGATAGCGCTCTTACTGAAAAAATACGCGATTTACGCGCCCAACAACGCGCAGTTGTTCAACAATTACCTGGACAAACTGGAAGTGCAACAGACTTAGCATGCACCTCCATTTTAGAAATCGATAATCAAAACTGGGTCGTACGACCCTTAGCTTAAGCTTGGAATAATTATGGGAAAAAATGTCATTATCATCGGCACTCAATGGGGTGACGAAGGAAAAGGTAAGTTGGTTGATTTGCTTACTGAACAAGTGCAAGCTGTCGTGCGCTTTCAGGGCGGACATAATGCCGGACATACGTTGGTTATTCGTGGTGAAAAAACCGTTTTACATCTGATTCCATCGGGCATCCTTAGGGATAATGTGCAATGTATGATTGGTAACGGTGTGGTTTTATCACCGAACGCCTTAATGGAAGAAATTGAGTTTCTTGAGAAAGCGGGGATTTCTGTTAGAGATCGCTTATTCATCAGTAAAGCCTGTACCTTAATTCTACCGGTACATGTCGCTATTGACCAAGCCCGTGAAAAAGCACGCGGTGGTAAAGCCATCGGTACTACTGGTCGTGGCATTGGCCCTGCTTATGAAGATAAAGCGGGGCGTCGTGGTTTACGCGCTGGCGACCTACTCAACAGCGAGAGTTTTGCTGAAAAACTTAAAGAGCTGCTGGATTATCATAACTTCATGCTCACGAATTATTATGATACCGATGCCGTCGACTATGAACAGACTTTAGCTGAAATGCTGCGTTTGGGTGAGCACATCAAGCCTATGTTAACGGATGTTAGCGAAACGCTATACAGCTATCAAGCAGCAGGAAAAAACCTGTTATTTGAAGGGGCTCAAGGTGCTTTATTAGATATAGATCATGGTACGTTTCCTTATGTAACCTCATCTAGCACGACCGCAGGTGGTGCTGCAACAGGCAGTGGCTTAGGCCCTCTTGATTTCGACTATGTCTTAGGTATTACCAAGGCCTATTCTACGCGCGTGGGTAACGGCCCTTTTCCATCAGAACTGCATGATGCCAATGGCGATCACCTAGGCGTTAAAGGCCATGAGTTTGGTGCGACTACCGGACGTAAACGTCGCACCGGTTGGTTTGATGCCGTGGCTATGCGTAAATCAGCCAAGCTTAATAGCGTAACAGGCATCTGTTTAACCAAACTAGATGTACTTGATGGCCTCGAAAAAATCGGTATTTGTACGGCTTATCGTCTACATGGCGAAATCACTGAAACCGCGCCTTTAGGTGCGGATCAGTATGAGCAATGCCAAGCCATTATTGAAGACATGCCCGGCTGGGAAGGCACCACCGCTGGTATAACCAACTTTAATGACTTACCTGATAATGCTAAAGCTTATATCAAGCGCTTGGAAGAATTAGTGGGCGTTAAGATCACCATTATTTCAACAGGCCCAGAAAGAGATGAAACCATCATTTTGGAACATCCGTTTGCTTAATTAAGTAGGCTGCCAGCTTTAAGACGGAACTATATAAATAGCCTTATAAGTTGTAGGTCGCTTATATCGTTCCCACGCTCTGGGTCACTACCATTAAGTTAAGAGAAAATAGTAAAAACTTGGAGTGCAATAGCTTCAGCTATTGCATTTTAAAACAGCTGAAGCTGTTTTACTCCAAGCACAGATTACTTAACTTAATGGCAGTGACGCTCTGGGTGGGAACGATATATTAATAAATCCCCACTTTTATAGGATGTGCTGAACGATAGTGAAGCGCATCCTATAGGGGGTATTTTATTTTTTGCGAGTTACCTAATTGGTCCAACGCTATTTACCTTCAGAGATAATCGACTCATGCCTGAATCTCGTAAAGCCTCTAGTGCGCTCTCTTTAATCAGCGGTTTTTTCTCAAAAAAAATCCGTACTGTCTATTACAGTGCCAGAGAATCCATAGGCGAACATAAACGCGACCAGATTATTTACCAAGTTGAACAAACCTGTATCAGCCTAGAAGAAACCAGAGACGAATTTCAGGATGCTCTAGAACGGTTTAAAAACTTAGTAACTATTAACGAATCGAGTCTTGAGCATAGATATAATCTACTCAACAGACAGTATCAGTTTTGTTGCTCAAAATCAGAGCAAGTCAGTCAACGTATAAAAGCCATAGATCAAGTGAGCGAGGCCTTATTTAATGAATGGGAAAGCGAGCTGAATGAATACTCGAATCGAACTTTACGTAATAACAGTAAACGCCAGTTAAAAGCCGCCAAACTAAACTATGCTAGATTGATTAAAGCCATGCGCCGTGCGGAACACACTATAAATCCAGTATTAACCGCCTTTAAAGACCAAGTACTCTATCTTAAACACAATCTAAATGCCCGTGCCATCGCAGCCTTGCAACATGAGTTCATAGAAATCAGTATCGACATTTCACAACTCATATTGGCCATGGAACATACTATTTCAGAAGCTAGTCAGTTTGTTTCAATACTCGTGGATCAAAAAGCCTTAAGCCATCACTCGTAACCTAAAACTCAACCTTATCACTATCAAACAAAATACTATGAAAAAAATTCCTATCGGTATTAGTAGCTGTTTATTAGGACAAGCCGTCCGTTATGATGGCGGGCATAAGCATGATGCTTATATTAACGGTACGCTTAGTGAGTACTTTGATTTCCACCCCTTTTGCCCTGAAGTAGAAATTGGTCTAGGCACTCCACGCCCAACCATACACTTAGTAAAAGTTGATGGGGCGTTGCGCTGCGTGGGTATCAAAGATCCTGAAATCGATGTAACCGAGCGCTTACGCCATCATGCTGAACAGAAAAAAGCCTTACACGCTGAGTTATGCGGTTATATTTTAAAAAATAACTCACCCAGTTGTGGCATGGAAAGAGTAAAAGTTTATGAAGGTATCCAATCACACAAAGACGGCGTAGGTATTTATGCTCAGGAAATGATGCGCCTGAATCCCTTATTGCCGGTAGAAGAAGAAGGCAGGCTTGGCGATGCAGGCTTACGTGAGAACTTTATCCAACGTGTTTATGTCCTTTACCGCTGGAAACAAATGTTGGAAACGGGGCTGACACCTAGCGATCTCACTCATTTTCATGCGCGTCATAAACTGATCATTATGAGTCATGATGATTATCGTGATTTAGGGCAACTACTAGCCAGCGTCACTAAAGCTAATGTAGCAGACCTTGCAGAGCAGTATATTTTGCAACTGATGATGACACTTAAAAAAGTAGCCCATCGCAAGAATCACGTTAATGTCTTACAGCATATTCAAGGCTATTTAAAAAAGGACTTAGCCGCTGATGATAAAGCCGAACTATGCGAAGTGATAGAACGCTATCGTAATGGCTATATCCCCTTAATAGTGCCGATCACCTTACTTAAGCACCACTTTCGTAAAAGCCCCGATCCCTATATAGACGATTCTTATTATATGTCGCCCTATCCTCAGGAGTTACGGCTGATTAATCAATTGTAACTAATTCATGCGCCTAGCGAGCCTTAACGCGATAAGCGGTATAGCTTGGGTTGCATGCTTTTCGTAACCCACACTACTTGGCATCAATGTTGGGTTAACGATAGAGCCGTTAGCCCAACCTACTGCAACATCTACGCAAGCGCTTTGTTCCGTGTTAAGGTAAGACGCAATAATACCCCCCCCATTTTTATTTTTTGCGAGCTACCTAAATGGTTAGCCAACGAGAAGGATGGCTTAAAAGACTGCTTGAATTCGTATTCTACGATTTAATTTTAACGATGACTGCGGCAGTAGGAACAATTTATCACATGAAAATCGGCATACAAACCTGGGGCTCTAATGGCGATATAAGGCCGTTATTGGCTTTGGCAGATGGCTTGCAAAAGCAGGGACATCAAGTCACTTTGGTAGTGAGTAGTATTGATAATCAAAGCTATCAGCCTATTTGCGATCAACTGGGCTTAGTATATCGACAAGTGCCAGAGGTGGTTGATTTTGATATGCAAGGTTTTGCCCAGCGCTCCTTTAAGATGCACCCTTTGCAATGGTTAAGAGCTTTATTAGATGAAGCCTTCTTTAATTATGAGGTTGATATATATGCAACCTCGCAGCAGTTAGTCGCTGAAAATGATTTCGTGATCGGCCATCACTTTTTGTATCCACTAAAATTAGCTGCCTTGCAGCAGCACAAATCTTTTATCAGCGTGATGTTTTGCCATGCGGCTGTGCCGAATCCTCGCGTCCCACCGATTAGTTTTCCTGATTTAGGCACTTATTTTAATAAACTCAGCTGGGCTTTATTAGATATCGTCTTTAATTTGACACTCAAGAAACCTTTAACTCGCTTATGGCTAGAAGCTGGTGCGCCGCCACCTAAGAATATATTGTCCGAATTACTAACTTCGCAACAGTTAAATCTGGTGGCAGTCGATCCGTTGTTCTGTCGTCATTCTGAGTTATGGTCACCCAATCATCAGGCTTGTGGTTTTTTAAATCTGACAGAAGATACCGAGCATTGGGACTTTCCTCAAGCGTTGACTGATTTCTTAGCCAGTGGTTCTAAGACGGTGTATATGACTTTTGGCAGCTTGCAAGCCGCCGTACCAGAATGGGCGATGGATTTGTTTGTTGGAGCGGTTAATTTAGCAGGTATTCGAGCCATTATTCAAAGCAGTTCTGAGCGGTATTTGGCTGATACTCAATTAGATAATATCTATTTTATCGGTAAACATCCGCATCAAAAGGTCTTTGAGCATTGCGCTGCGGTTGTGCATCATGGAGGCGCAGGCACAAGTCACGCCACTACTCAAGCCGGCTGTCCCTCAATAGTCGTGCCGTTTATGGATGAACAACTCTATTGGGCTAAGCAATTGCAGGCCTTAGGTTTAGCCGGAAAGCCGTTACCCGCAAAAAAGGTGACCTCTATGTCTTTAGCTACAGGTATTAGAGCCGTGTTAGATTCAGCGAATATGACTGATAAAGCCCAACAATCGAGAGTAATGATGCAACAAAACCAAGGCGTAGCAAAAGCGTTGCAATTAATTGCAGAATCTTTGGAGATATAAACGATTAGATTCTATCGTTTCATATTTAGTTTCTTAGATTCAACTAATAAGTGCAATTCATTTTTAACAGGAAAGAAAGTGGTTAGCTGATATAGTTCAGGGCTTTTTCAATCCGACCAAAGACGAGGACGCTTATGAAAGGCTATAAACAGCTAACCAAGATACAAAGATACCAGAT